>JABCSI010000316.1 GCA_018238965.1 Promethearchaeota archaeon | reverse complement strand
TCTCAATCGGGATTAGCATCGTTGGGATGTTCTTTATCACCCGTAAGATTCATAAAATGAATATTATGGAAGTACTAAGACAAACCTTCTAAGAGATTTTCTCTTTACCGCCTTTTTTTAATTAAACAGGGTCAATTTTTTCTGATATCCTATTTAAGCTTTATATTACCCTTCAACTGCCTAAACCCTTCAATTATTTTTTTATCATGCATGAAAATTTGAAAAAGGGCTACATCCGTAATGATACTCTTCATCTCCATCCCAGATAAATCCGAAAAGAATTTCACAAACTCAGGATTTGATTTAATATCTTTTAATTGATTATTGATATACCCGACCCGAGTTTCTATAAAAGATTCCATCAGAGATTTCAATTTAGAATTAGAGCCCTCAGGAAGATTTTTGTATAGGATAAAGAAATCTATTGATTTTTGAATAATTCGCTCATATTCGGGAGTTTTCCACCACTTTTCCATGGAAGGGGTTTCCTTGTCGTAATAGAGCAAAGCTGACCGGCAATAGAGTTTTTCGATCATTCTACTGTTTTCTTGTTTACGATGTCCAGCAATTTTTACCAGTTTAGCATTTTCGAGGAGATCCATATATCGATATATGGTCTTCATGGATTTTTCATATTTTGTTTGCATCGGATCCCAAAAGATAGCATGAATTTCTTTTACAGTCAGATTCCCTTTTGCCGAGAGTGCACCGAAGATTTTTCTATGTTCTTTCAACAATGATCGCTTTTCGGGATTGATTTCGATAACAACTTCGGGTTTTTCTATAATATAATCCTTAAATTTAGTCGGCTCGGGGTTTGAAATTGGAATCACCTTATCCTTAATCTTTGTCATAGAAGGAAACTTTAATAAAGTTGAGATACTACCATTGTCATGACATGACATTCATATGTCAAAGAATGAAAATAAGTGAAAAACCATGAAAAAAGGAAAAATAGTTATATCTGACTTAACCGATAGAATTGTACTACATAGGGTGGTAGGAACACCTTTCAACGAGGGCAATATCGCCTGTATTGCGATGAATGATGGATTGGTATTTATTGACAGTGGAAGAAAAGAATCATTGGCAACCGAATTTCGAAATCGAATGGAAACAAGATTCAATCTCCCTTCAAAACTACTAATACTCACCCACACCCACTATGACCACATTTTTGGAATGGAAGCATTCAAAGATATTCCGGTTATAATGGCCGAAGAGGGAAAAAAAGCATTTACTGAAATGCATCAAGATGGGTTGGATACAGCGGAGGGAAGGAGAAAATGTTGGGATGAAATTTCCAAAGCTATTATTAATCAGAGGGGATCTCTGACTGAAGAATGGGTCAATGATTATGTCCCCAATCAAATTCAGTCTAATTGGTTTGATCCCCAAATCTTGGTACGAAATAAGATGAGCATTTGGGACGGAGAACACGAACTAGAGTTTGTAGTATGCGGGGGACACTCCCCATGCTCAGCATTTCTTTATGATAAAACATCCAAAATTCTCTTCACAGGGGATAACCTTAATTCGGAGCATTCCGACAGTGGACCGTGTATGTTATACCGGGCTTATTTGGGCATTGAACTTATGCAAAAATGGCTGGAAATGGATGTAAGTCAATTTGCTCCAGGGCACGGTGGGGTTGTAGACAAGGAATATCTGAAAATATCGTTGGATTATTTTATTGAGCTCAAGAAGAGTTTGAAAAAATTGAAGCTTGACTCAATTCCTGAAGATGAAATATATTCCCACCCAGATTTACCTCCGTTTTTCGAGGAAACCGTGCCAGAATTTATGAATAAAGTTCTTTCTCGTTGGTTTCATGAAATATCAGTATGATAAAGTTTCCTGTGAAATTAATTACCTTCAATGATGGCGGAAATTTTCTTATTATCGCCTTTTTTTAAACAGTCTCGATTTTTTCTGATAAAGATTTCGTTTATCGAAGCGATTCAAGACTAAAATTTTCTGTTCCAGAATAGAATACTTCAAAAATTGTCTCGATTTCCAAAAGATCTCTAGGGATTGGTCAAAGGGATCCAGTAATGCGTAAGAATATTTAAATTCGCTATGATCTCTGCCTCCGATCCGAATGAGCTTATCTAAACAAGCAATAAGGCCGCATTCCGTTTGTAGAAAATTGGAATAGTGGAAATGGCCAAAAAGAAACAAGGATGGGCAGATATTATCATAATATTTCTTGATCATGGGAGAACCGGTGCCAGAGAGTTTCTGGTGGGTTTTAAAATGTAAAGTATCATCCAATAATCCTAGGGGTGGCCGATGGGAAAAAACAAAATCAAATCCGGTCTCTCTGGAATATTCCAGATGTTTTGGGATCTCATCTGCCGGTTCTCCCCGATATTGATAATCTAGGGGGAGGATTTTCCAATCGTTGAGGTAAAAAGGTTCCTGATCTGCCATCAAACACATATTGGGTACGGTCCACCAGGAATCGGGCTGGGTTAAATCTTCATTTCCACGAAGATGATAAAGAGGAAAGGGCAAACGCTCAAAATATGTCAGATCATGCCATTCATTTTTAATCTGGACACCTTTTTTCGGATCAAAATTTCTCCCCGACCAAAAATCTCCTAGGTGAACCGCAAAATCAATCTCTTCTTTCTCGTTCATGAGATTAAAGAAATCAACCATTTCTGGAATTTTTGCATGGACATCACTTACAATTAAGATTTTTCCCAATTTATCTCCCATCATATTCACATATAAATAATTTTTGTTTGATTTGTTTGTGTTTTTTTACCCGCGAAGGCAATTACATAATAATAATAAAGCTCATCCCAATTAAACAATGTGCTGAATTCGGAAAGGGGATTTATGGCAAGTATCTTATATATCTAATAACCCATATTATAGAATTCAGCGTACCATGGGCAATTATTGGGATAATTAAATCTCCTTTCCGATATATGGTGATTAGGGCTAATAGAACCCCAAAAATAAAATAATACGCCCAAAATGTTAGAAAGGTAGACCAAGGGACAATTCCGGGAAATACGTGATAGAGCATGAAAACCGCACCACTGATTATTACTGCCCAAAATTTGGATTTATGGCCAATCTCTTTCATAATTACTCCTCGGAAACAGAATTCTTCCGATAAAGCCACTGTGGTGAAAAACAGTATAACCCCAATAACTATTAAACTCCAAATAATCAAGGGATCGGGAGGTGGTGGCGGAGGCGTTGTGTTCACAGAACCTGCGGAAGCCGATTGATAATAATCTTCGCCCTTCCAAAGAATAATAATTGTTCGATTCAGGGTTGTTATGAGGCTCCCCAAGAAATAAAAACCAAACCCTATTCCAATGCCAATAAAGACGTCCATGATTCTCAATGATATTTTTCGCTTCAATTGATCATTGGGGACGATTCTATGTCTGAATTCGTAGCGTAAGTCTTTCTTTTGGAGTTTGAAAATGAGTAATGGAATTAGAATAAAAATAATTTCTGCAAGGCTAAAGATGAAAAACGTTACCGCACTACCCGCCACATCCAAGCCCATCATAATATATCCATAGTAACCCGCCTCTAATAATATTTCCATTCATCATTTTTGGGATAAGGAACGTTGGATTATGGTATTTCGATCTTGAAAACCATTGGGGCCTTTTTCTTCAACGAGAAACGAGGATGCAGATGAGGCTATCTTTATTGCTTCCATAATGGCACCAAAATCAAGTGGAAGATTATTATTTTCATCATGTTTCGTATGTTTTACAAGTTCTAAAAGCAGAACCGCCATGAAGCAATCACCAGCTCCTGTTTCATCTACGGTCACCCGAGGCATGAAAGCATCAATGTAAGCGAGTGAATGGTTCGGAGCTTGGAATATTAAGCCTTTCCCGCCCAAAGTTGTCAAAATATATGCCCCTGATTTACCCAATAAACGCGTTGCCTCTTCCAAATTCTCGTTTTTGGTTAAAATTTGCACTTCCTCGTCACTGGCCTTAAAAAATAATCTACTCCCGAATTTTTCCATGATCGGAAAGAGTCTCTCCAGCACTTTCTTTCCATCCTTAATTGACAAATATCCTTCAGAATCAAATTCCCGAATAAAACCTTGTAAATCTAGCCCAAATAAACAAGATTTTAGTTGATCATCAGTTGCCAATTTTTCCAGTGATGAGAGAGAAATTTCCCCTGCAATGGGTGTAATGTGCATGGATTTTGTATTATAAATTATCGAGGTATGGGATAATGGATCAATTTCTGTTGCCTTCTTGATCAAGCGGATTTTTCGGGAATGATTGGTATAATTTAATTCATAGGTGGTGGTTTTATTTCCTTCAACTTTGATGTTAGAGATATCAATAGGGGGAGCGGGAAAAATCTTAAGCAAGGAGGTATCAAAATCCTTTCCAATTTTTGAAATAATCCCGATTTT
>JABCSI010000315.1 GCA_018238965.1 Promethearchaeota archaeon | reverse complement strand
TTAGCGCCCGCGCTATAGCAACTCTCTGCTTTTGACCTCCGGAGAGAGCAACACCCCGTTCACCTACAAGGGTATCATATCCATCAGGTAAAGTGGCAATAAATTCATGAATATTGGCCGCCTTCGCCGCTTCGATTACCTCTTCCATAGACGCGCCTTCACGACCGTATCTAATATTATCTGCAACGCTAATATCAAACAGGAAGATATTTTGGGAGCATACGGCGATTTGTTTTCGTAACTCGTCAATCTTATATTCCTTAATGTTCACTCCATCAATCTGGAGTTCCCCGTAAAGAATATCATAAAATCGGGGGAGTAAAGATATTAGTGTTGATTTTCCCGATCCCGTAGTTCCCAATAGTGCAATAGTAGTGCCAGCATCAACGTGTAAATTGACATTTTCAAGTACTAGAGTTGACGTATAGCCGAAATTAACTTCCTTGAAGTCAACTGTCCCCTCTATTTCCATTGCCGATATGGCATTCTCACTTTCGGTGATTTCGGGCATTGATTCCAAAACATCCGCCACTCGTATCATAGCAGCATTGGCCTGCACAAAATGTAGGACAACGTTATTCATTTGATTAATGGGCATCCCCAGCATCGAAACGTAGGATAGAAATGCAACAAAGGTCCCTAGGTCAAATGTTGGCGTGTCCGATAAATACGCGGTATAGGCACGCCATCCTCCAAGAACTAAAACAAAAGAAGACATCGCTGCAAGCATCAGCCAACCAGAATAACGTAAAATCGTGGACCACTTAATCGCTTCTATCGTATAGTCCCGGAATTCTGCATTTTCATCTGCAAATTTTTGAATTTCCTTTTCTTGACTATTGAAGATGCGAACTACCTGGGCACCTATTATGTTTTCTCGGAATACCGTTGTTAAATTTCCAAATGTGTCCCGAGATTTCACGTATGCGATTTGCATTCGTTTGGCGCAGAAAATAATGACGAAGAAGAAGAGACCTTCGATTCCCATAAACAATAATGCAATTTGTGGGTCGGATATTCCAATTCCAATAACCACACCGATCATCATGATAATTGCCTGGAATCCAAGAGTAATCCCCATGTTGAACACAGGGGTAGTTGTTTCAATATCTGAAGTAGCCCGTGCCACTAAGTCTCCAGTTTCGGCTCTATTGAAGAAACTATACGTTTGACGATTAATGCTGTTATAGACATCCTTTCTGAGTTGGTATTGGGCTTCGGTTCCAACGATGGCAGAATAATATCGCCCCAAACCGAGTACCATACCTCCTACCAAGGCAATTCCAACACCCAATCCAAGCAAAGCAAGAAGATCTTGAACTGTAGTGGTGGCAATAACATCTTCTTCCAGTAAATTGATAACCCGCTTGAAAATTTGCGGCGAAACCATCATAGAAGCAATTCCAATTCCCATGAAAATGAACATCAAAAAGAATTCTTTTGGACTTCTCAAAGCATACTCGAAAATCATGGCCAAACTTTTCTTATTAGAATGTGGTTTTGAATTTTTAGATAAATTGTTGTTTTTTTGAATTTTTGTCATGATCCTATCTCCAAAAAAAAAAATATTGTTAATTTTGATAATTATTGATAATCATTGATTCTTTTCTGCAGCGATATCCGTTTCTACTTGCTGAATCGCCGAATCCACTTTGTTACGGTGATCTATAATGTCTTCCCTCATAGCGTGAAGAATTTTGAGTTTTTTCTCTAAGGGCTTTTCCGAAGAAAGAACGTGACTTACTGGATCTTGCCACATTTCTAATGATGCCCCGCGAAGAAATTTTTTCTCATCGAAATTGGAATTTTCAGGAAACCTCTCCTTCAAAATCTGGAGATATTCCTTCAATTCATCTTGAATTTCTAGCTTTTTCTCTAATCCCTTCTCCGAAAGAAAGAAGAGATATTTGGGGCGTCCGAGTTCATTTAGTTTTTCTTCTCGGAGTAAAAATCCATCCCCATGCAATCTATTCATCATGCGGTAAATTTTGCTTTGTGGTAATTCACTATATCTTTTTAGGTCGTAATAGGTAAGACCTTCTTTTTCTTTCTCTTCGATAGTGTTGAATAGAAGTAATATCCGAAGTTTATGAAAGATTTCCATTAAATTATTGACCGAAAAACACTTGTTCCACATTAAGATCACTTTTTTGCAAAATGAAATATTAAGGATCAACAATCTTATCCGCTTTATATTTTTTTTCATTTTGAAATATTAAAATAACCACCATATTGTAATTATGGCATATTTCAATTTGAAAAAAACAAGGAATGAAAAATTATTTGTGAAGAAAAACATCGAAAAAAATTATTGTTAACTTGGGCTATTGTGAAAGGTTCTGAATTAGCAATCTAGATATTGATTCAATTCCCATTCATCTTCGTAACCTTCCCTCTGGGCCACATGGTAGGCATCCAAATCCTTTTCAATATGATCAATATAGATTGAATGAAGTTTTTCACCCAACACATTTTTTATAAAGGTCGATTCTTTAAATGCCCCAAGGGAATGTTCTAGGCTATCGGGTAATCGAGAGATACCTAGGGATGAGCGCTCTTCTTCACTAAGATGATCCACATTCTTCTTGGTTGGGGTATTGGGTTCGGTTTTATTTTTAATCCCATCTAAACCTGCCGCAAGCAAGACTGCCATACCCAAATAAATATTCATGGTGGCATCCCCTGCCCGATATTCCATATGAGCCTTCGATTCATATCCCGGAACTCGCATTAAGGCGGTTCGATTGCCTACTCCCCATGCTTTATGGACGGGAGCCTCATGATGGGGGACCAAACGTTTGTAGGAATTTGTGGAAGCATTCAAAATTGCTGAAATTGCATCAGCATGCTCCATAGTGCCCCCGATGAAATGTCGTAAGATATCCGAGATCCCACCCTTTGTTCCGAACACATTATTTCCGTCTTTATCCTCCAGGTATTCATGAATATGTAGGCCACACCCTGCTTCTTCTGAAAAAGGCTTGGGCATGAAAGTACAGATTAAATCATATTCCTGGGCTACAGTCTTGGCAATTACTTTGGAAGTTTGCACATTATCCGCTTGAAATAGAGCAGATTCCTTGGAAAGTTCCACTTCATGCTGACCTGGGCCCACTTCATGGTGTATTGTGTGGGGAGAGCCGTGGGTAAACATATCCAGCATTTGATCCGTAATTTCACGCCGAATTAAATGCAATTCATCGTTGGGAACAGTATCCATATATTTACCTGAATCTGCAGGGTCTAAATCCTCATCCAGGAAATACCATTCCAATTCCGGTCGAACCATATAATAATATCCCATCACCTCAGCCTCATCTAACACCTTCTTCAAAATGGAGCGTGAGTCCGTGGGGCAGGGGCTATTATCATTATCATATAAATCGCAAATGAACCTGCCTACGCTCCCATCCCACGATAAAATACTAAATGTTCTGAGATCGGGGACTGCTCGCATATCGGACTGTTCGGTTGCCAAAAACCCCAAAGAACTTCCGTCTACACCCGTTCCTCCTTTCATCGATTCCCAATTTTTCGCGGGAAACTCAACTTCCTTAAGCTCACCAAAAATTGTAGTGAATTGAAATTGAATGTAAGTGATTCCTATACTCTCAAAGTATTCTGCGTTGAATTCATCCATGTTTAACACCTATGTAGTTATTATTATTCCACGGATGATTATTAAACTTCTGCACTTCCCAAATTAATCCCATGAACCTTTAGGAATGGGAATAGAAATGGGATTTTTATGAAAAAAGAAATGAATCAAATTTATCGAGATTTAAATAGGATGTACAAATATATAATCGAAGGATTGAGGATCGGAGAAAATTCCCGACAAAAACATTTTCAACTATGGGGAGCTCAATGAAATTCCTTTGAATAAGAATTCTTCAGCAATTATGAAATTTATAAATAATTGAGCCTCAAAAGCTTTAAATAGTGCAGAAATATTTGTAATGATAGTGTAGAAAAATTGTTACGTGTAACACATACACCAAAAAATTTATATATAATGCAACGACATACGGAATGTAATACAATGATAGATACGACAGACATAGAAAAAATGGAACAAGATCTTCTAATTTGGGCAAAAAAACACCCTGAATATTTGGAAAAACCCAATTAAACTCATCAAAATAACTTCTACTTTAATTTAATTAAGATTGAATTTATTTATTTTATTTGCTTATTTTAATTCACTTAATTCTTACTTAGTAAGTGTTGCTTCATTCTTTGCCCTTTTTTGGATGAATGAACCTGTAATATTGAATTAAGTTCGTTATGACATCCGACGCGGAACGGAATCCTTGCGTTGCCGCTCGACTCAGGACTTCCCGTAACCCAAGTGCTTGGGGATAGTTGTCCGGAATGGGAGTGTCAAGTTCCCTGAGATTATACATACTTCGCCATGAGCCAATTGCCCAATTG
>JABCSI010000314.1 GCA_018238965.1 Promethearchaeota archaeon | reverse complement strand
TTAGGAAAGGAAATTTCTTTATGCGGAGAACCAATCGAAGGGCTATCTCAATGCCCATGAGCCCTAACCCAACCAAAAATGGAGTCCCCATCATCCAGGAATATCTTGTCCACAACCACGTGCTTAATCCAGCAATCCCCGCAATTACTATTCCAACCAAGGAAAAACAAATAATTCCCACAATTTTTCCTATGGTGTTGGTATTGCGGTGGATGTCTCGATAATTTATCAAGGCTTTTACTAATATTCGGAGGCTTATCCATAGAAGAATGGGTGACAACCAGAATCCAAGCAATAATCCAGGAAGTAAATCAGAAATCAAGCATTTTACTAAACCGGTAGTTGATTCCTTTACTGCTTCATTTACTACTCTATTACTTGCTTCGGTTGTTGGCTTGGTTGCTGCTTCCTTATCAATTGATGATTTATTCTTTAGAACAATAACTAGAACATATACAACAACAGCAAAAAGCCAAAATGGGGGAGAGTATTGCCATGTATCCCACCCAATTGGAAAAAGAAATTGGTATATCCGCTCTAACCAAGAAATTACATCATTTGCAAACCACGTCATCTGCATACATTACCTTGGAGAGTATTAACTATATAAGTTTTCTCTTGTGATAAGGAAAAATATAAAAAAAATCTATCGTTAATCATTGAATTTATAGCCGTAACCAGGCAGACATCTAGGATATAGTTGCCGTGAGTAATACAGGATAATGATCACTGTAGGGACGAGTTCCATCGTAGACATCTTTTGGAATCCAGCACTGGTCAACACTGATTCCCCCACTCACAAAAATAAAATCGATGCGGCTCTTGGTGTGGATTCTACTCGTATCAAAGTAATTAAATGTATGATCCCAAGGTATACCACCGGCCTCATTCTCATTAGCTATCCTATACGCATCTTGCAAGGGTTTTTCCGAATAGGATAGCAATTCCCCGTAAGCCAGACTGGTGTTCTCTAAATTGAAATCGCCCATCAATAATACGGGTAAGCTGCTGCTATAGGTAAGAATTCGCTCATGAAGTAGAGCAACTGACATGAGATGAACATTTCCGGCATCGGTCACGTTTTTGGTGGACAGATGTGTATTGAACACGTAAAATTCCCGATCGGTGGTTATTTCCCGCAAACGCGCCCATGTACAAATGCGGTAATTTTCCTCATCCCATTGCTTTGATGGAATACTAGGAGTAGGAGATAACCAGAAATCATCCCCTTCAACTAAAGTAAATCGCTCACTATCATAGATTATTGCAGTAAGCTCTCCGCCGTAAACCCCATCATTTCGTCCAACTCCAAAAAAGCAATATTTTCTATTGGAAACGGATTGAATGATATAGGTGATCTGAGGAAGTTGGGATTCCTGCACGCCGAAAATATCTACATCCAGTGTCTCAATGTAACCGGCCAGTTCATCGCGGCGATTATCCCAATTATTTAATGGATCACTCTCCGCCGCCCCCGAATATCGAATATTATAAGTCATTATTTTGAGGTCAATCGGAGGCAATCCTGTCTGATCCTCCACTGGATGTATTTTGACCGGTAGGAAAAAGCCCATGAAAAAGGCACTGGTCAATATTATCAGGATGAGAAGTCCACCTCCTTGCATAATCTTTGAATTTTTAAAATTACTTCCTTTGAGGGGGGAAAAATTCTGAAGGAGACCGGACTTGCTTATTCGCAGAACCCAACGGATGGCTAACTCAATACAGATGAGCCCCAATCCAATCATAAATGGAAGTCCGAGTGACCAGGAATATCTTGCCCATACCCATGTACTGACACCTGTAAGTCCCGCCATTATTAACCCGATCAGAATAACGCAAATATTTCCCACTATTCTTCCTGTTTTTCCGAGTTTCCGGTAGATTTCATGGTATGCACCAGCGGCTTTCACCAGTAATCGGTACCCTAACCAAACCAGAATTGGCGATAACCAAAAGGCAAACAGAAAACCGGGAAGTATTTCGGATAGCAGACTTTTTACTAATTCATTTGTTGATTTTATTGTAGTTGAATTTACTTCTGTTGTTTCTGTTGTTGTTTCTGTCGTTGAACTTTTCTGTGATTCTGTTGCGGATTCCTTATCCGTCCTGAGCTTATGCTGAAGAATCATCACCGAAACATATACTCCAGCCGCAACAAGCCAGTATAGGGGGGTATATTTCCAAGTATCCCACCCGTTTATGAAAATAAGCTGAAAGATTCGCTCTACCCATGATAATACTTCATTTGTAAACCAATTAATCGGCATAGTTTACCATGGATCGTTTTGAATATATAAATGTATTCGATGAATTCCAAGAATCTCCCTTCGGACAACAAATTTTGGAAAAACTGAATGGAATAGAAAATAAAAATTGATAATAAATTGATGATGCTAATATTACTAACACTAATGCACTTAGAAACGGTTTTAAAATTGATGTTGACTAATACTGCTAACATTTATATAGGTGAGTCACTAACAGTAACCTATGTCAAGTGGAAAACGTTATTCGAAGGATGAAAAGGAAGAAATAATGCATTATCGCCATAACCATACATATCGGGAAACGGCGGATAAATATTCAGTTTCCCAGATGACCCTGGCCCGCTGGAGTCGTAAAATTAAGAACAAAGAGCTCGATGGAGATCGATTCACGGGTGATCCCGCGTATAAAACCTTCCTGCACGTGCTCAAATATCTGGAGGGAGTGAAAGCCATTGCCCTGGTTAGCGATATGACAGATGGATCCTCTGTTGCATCGATCATCGACAACGATGTTAATGAAGATGCCTTATTTTTGGCCATGTTAACAATACTCTCCGCAACCGCCCGATCGACCGAAGAAATCGCGCTTGGGCAATTGAATACGGTTTTAACGAGAAATAGCGATGGAATATTGCTTATACGTGGTGTTGGGCCCACATTACTCATGATCATGATTTACGATGGCAACTCCGACATTCATAAAATCGTCACTCAGGATTTTCCGTTAATCGATCGGGTTCGGGAAGACATTTCTAAGCGATTTGAGGAATCTAAATAATATCATTTTTTTCCCTTTTTCAGCAACAATGTCTTTTGATCAGCAAAAATTTTTTATTACTGAAAAACCATAATATTATCAGTATGCTTTCGCATAAAATCAAAATGAATGAGAGGGGCACCCTTACGATTCCCGTTGATATTCGGAAAGAACTGAACTTAAATAAAAATTCAACCTTCCAAATCATTAACGACGACGGAATTATTAAACTAATTCCGATTTATGATTTGACTAAGGATCACAATTGGATTAAGAAAAATACTTTTTCGGAAGAGGCGCTGGTTGAGACACATTTGATTGACCTCGAAGTTGAGAAACGATTATGATGTCGGATATGATGTCAGATATGATGTCAGATGTGATGGTGGATATGATATCGGATGGGAGAACCATGGATATAATCATTGATATCTGTGTGCTAGGGCGATTGATTCGGGTGAAAACAACATGAAAGCAATCCTCGATACTGGTGTTTTGGGCCAATTGATTCGGAATAATCCTTTGAAACAATATCAAAAGCTTAAGGGTCATCTGCAAAATAGAGATTATCGGGGATACATTCTGAATCCTATAATTCAGGAATGTGCTTTTCATCTTGCTAAGGACTATCCAAGGGATGTGGGCTTAAGTTTAATCGTTTCGGTTATTCACTCATATAATCTACAGATGCTTACTCCCAGTCTTTCAATCCTAAATCAAGCAGGAAGACTGAAGAGAAGATTCCCGCATCTTTCCTTATGTGATTCCTTAATAATTACAATGGGCGCTAAAAAGTCTGATAAATACTCCATTCATTCCACAGACGGGAAAATGTTTGAGGAATTGGATCAAAACATGAGAAATAAGCTAAAATTCACGGTTTATAGTTATGATCAAGAGGAAATACCTGAGAAACAAAAAAATTAAAAAAAAATTTAAAAATTAAATCTCGAGACAGAATATCACTTAAACGTGATCTTTTTTCGAGAAACGTTTTTGTCAATACTCGATATAGTGGAATTTTGGCGTTTTACGGAAACTTTTCCAAAATATTTTACTTCGATTTCCTACATATATTCCAATGTATAGTGCTATATTCTTAAGATAAAGACGAGTATGCAAAAACCCAACGATTTCTAAATACAATATTTGCTCAATGCCCTATAAAGGGATATAATCAATGAGAGAACATCTAAATAAATATTTCTAAACCTTAACGGAAAATTTTTTATTTTTCGGGAGCAAAACTTACTTTGACGGAGTCGCACCAAATCTCCTTTTATCTTTTATCTCTATCCCTCTTAGAGCTGGTGTTCAGCTCTCTAAAAATGTTTTGTTTGTTGTCGGTGCCTCCGTTTTTCTTGCTCCTTTTGTCATTCTTTCTTAAACTTGAAGCGAAATAAAGGTTTT
>JABCSI010000067.1 GCA_018238965.1 Promethearchaeota archaeon | reverse complement strand
CAGTAATCAAAGTAATAGAATTAGACCTCTGATTCAATCCAGATAAAAAGAAGTAAAGTAAAAAAAAAAGAACAGAATAGCGGAAAGGAGTTCCACAGCTATTATTTCTTTACGAATAAAGGATCCGCTTCTTGGAGAGTTCGGCGCATTACTTTACCAACCGTAGATTTGGGGATTTCACCTATAATTTCCACGTATTTAGGAGCTTTCCATTTGGTAATATTTTCGTGTGTCCAAGCTTTGATTTCATCTGCAGTAATTGTTCCGACTGCTTCAGGCATCAAGGCAACCCACGCTTTCACCGCTTCTCCGGTTTTCTCGTCGGGTAATCCGGCGACTGCCACTTCCAATACCTTGGGGTGACTTCCCATGAGAGATTCGACTTCCTTCGGGAATACTGAGTGACCCGCCATCTTGATGAGTTGTTTCTTGCGATCTCGAATGGCAATTCGCCCATGTTCATCCATAAAACCGATATCTCCGGTTAAAAGCCATCGGCGGCCATCATATTCCTTTATGTTGTTCGCAGTGCCTTCGGGGTTCTCAAAATAACCTTTCATTACTTGTGGGCCCGTACAACAGATCTCTCCGGTGCCTTTCTCTTCTCCTAGCTCGTTTACAGGGCCTTTGGAAAAGTCTACGCCGTCGAAGATCATCCAGTCGGTACCCGGTGCAGGAACGCCGATGTATCCCGGTTCGCGTAAGCCATAAAAATTATTGCAAGACACAACAGGAGTGGCTTCGGACAATCCATACCCTTCGGTGATTTTAGCTCCCGTTTTCGCTTCATAGGGTTCACGCACATATTCGTGCAAAGGACCGGCTCCGCTGATACTGAGACGTAAACGACCAGCTAAGGGATACTTCGCCAACACTTCATCTGGAAGTTGAGCGACGCGCTGGAACAGAATCTCCGCGGCACAATAGATAAATCCATTGTAGTCGGGAAGATCACAAATGGTTTGGAGCAATTCCTCTGTGTCCGGGGGTTTCGCAAAGATCATCATCCATCCACCGCAGGCAATGGCCGTATTCATAACCGTTGTCATCGCAAAACTGTGGTATAATGGTAAAACACCTACCATTCCGGTTTTGTGACCCAGGGGTGGTGCGGTGCTTCCTTCGGGTGTTTGGTTGACCAAAATCTGCAGGCATTGAATCGCATTTGATACAACGTTTTCATGGCTCAATTCGGCTGCTTTTGGCACACCAGTCGTTCCTCCGGTCATGATAAGAGTGGCAGCATCTTTTTCTGGATCAATATCTACTTTTGGAAGATTTGGTGTCATTCCAAAGCAATCTTTGTATTGGACCTTATTCGGACCTTCAACTTTAGCGGAGGGAATTTTCTTCAACAGTTTACCCAAGAATTTCTTAAGACCCGAAAGTCCCGTGCCCTGATCCACCAAGTTGGTGATGATAACCTTATCAAAGGTGTAATCCTTTTCGATCTTGGTTACGTAGTGGAAATACAGCGCATCCAGGGCTAACAGAACCTTAGGCTTCGTGAGTTTAAATTGGTGCAAGACTTCCAACGATTGATATGTGGGGTTAATACCGGTAATAATTGCCCCGATTTTGACCGTGGCGTAGTAACAGATTACATATTGTGGACAATTGGCCAGATATACTGCGACTACATCACCCTTTTTCACACCAATTGAAGATAAATAAGTAGCAAATCTATCTACCAGGTCGTTAAACTCTTTGTAGGTTGTCCAACCATCCAAAAACCACATTATGGGATCGTCGGGGTATTTAGCGGCTGTATCTTCAAGCACTTTGCCCACAGTTAAGGAATAGTCATAATCGAGCTGATGAGGTACTCCCTTAGGCCAGAATTTGCCCTTATAAAATGGGCGATCTTCACTTACTTTATATTTTATTGTCATTATATCACCATATTTCAATATTCGAGTTACATTGCATTTTTTCCCAATTCGGTGAAATTATTGTTAATCCATCCCCTCCCGACCTTTCTAAACCTATGGGATAGGGATATTTTTCCCCTTTTCACGTAAATTTGAAAAAATGAATTACTTTCACCTTTCTCTTCAAAATTTATAAATGTTCATCTTTTCCCTCATTTAGGAAGTGGGATGGAGGGGTGCGGAAGCCATGGGGCTTTTTAGTCGTAAAGAAATGTGCCAATTTTCTTGTGAAATTTAAGCATAAATTTGATATTCCTTCAAAGGTTTTAGAGCCTATAATGATAATACTTGAAGAACCTTACGTCTCCACCTTTTTGCAAGATACCTTGGACCGACTCCGTGTGCCCGTATTACGTAATGCAGCCATTGATATTCTCAACGTTACTCCTAAGTTAAATTATCTATCATCCGAAGATTTTATCCGAACATATATGGAAAATTCCAGTGCAATTTCCAATGAAAAAACCAATGAAAAAACCAACGAAAAATCCCATGAAAAATCCAGTGTGCCCCCCTTGTACAGTTCTTCGGAAAACGCCCTGGAATGGATTTCTCAGAATCTTCAGAACCTCAATGGGTATGATCTTCAGGAAAAGATCCAATATTTCAAGGACAAATTCAAATTCCGCCAACTTATGCAATCCCATTTTCCCGATTTCCATTATGCAAAAGTTCCGCTGGTTGAATTGACCGATTTAGATCCCACCACTATGCAATTTCAGTTTCCGATCATTGTGAAACCCAATATCGGCTTTTTCAGTGTAGGTGTCTACAAAGTGAACACGTCCGCCGATTGGAAACCCATTGTGGAAAAAATTCACCAAGAAATGGCCAATCTACAAGATATGTTTCCCACATCGGTGGTTGATTCGGCAGAATTTATTATCGAGGATTGTATTGAGGGGGATGAATACGCGGTCGATGTATATTTTGACAATCATAGCCAACCCGTTATCCTAAATGTGATGAAGCATATTTTTTCTAGCCCAGAAGACACCTCCGATCGCCTATACATCACTTCAAAGGAAATCATTGAGTCCACCCACGATCGGTTTCAGGAGATCTTGCGGGAAATAGGCAAAGCATCGGGCATCCAAAAATTTCCCATGCACATTGAATTCCGAATGACCCCGTCACAGAACGAATCTGGGAACGAAGGGGAAATAGGAATTATTGAAGCCAACGCCATGCGATTTGCAGGATTGTGCGTAACCGATTTGGCATATTTTGCCTATGGCACCAACAATTACGAGATGTTTTTCAAGCAGGAGAAACCCGATTGGCACACCGTTCTCCGGGGGAAGGAAGGAAAAATCTATGCGATGATCGTGGGTACAATTCCACGTGAATTAAAATTGGAAGACATTGAATCGGTGGATTACCAAGCGTTTTGCGATAAACTCAGCAATGTGATGGAATGTCGGGAGATGGATGTACATAAATTTCCGCTATTTACCATCACTTTTGCGGAATTTGACGAATCCACTAAGGATGAGATGGAATGGGCGCTGAAGTCGGATTTTCACGAATTTTTCCATTTAAAATCAAATCCAACCATGGATTGAACTACTCTTTTTCAAAATTCTTAAACATCCTAGAATTCGGGAATTTCCAGTGGCACACTCACCAACTGGAACTTTTTCGCCTTCTCCAGGGACACAACATGATTACTCAGCAAAATAATGCCCAACACGTTAAAGAGAAGACCAACTATCATCATTGGGGTGAGGGTGTATGTCGAATCGATCATTAAGTAGAGAAAAGTTGGGAAAGAAAGGTAGAAAGTGTTATAAAATCCGGTCATAAGTGGCGCCTTCGCATCTTGGGCATAACCCCATTGAGTTATGAGGAAGGAGAAGGACCCCATGAGAAAAGAAATTGAGAAGATAATCCACCCTGCAATGTTACCCGGAACGTAGGCCGAAATACCTCCTCCTCCGTATTCTTGCCCCATATCTTTTAATATTGGGTCAAGGGAACCCATAACCCCGCCCAAGGAACCGAAAATAACTCCAATTAATTGAGGCGAGGCAGTTTTCAATGCAAAGTAGATAGATCCTACAGCAAAGATGCTAACTAATGATATTATGATCCAAGCCGTAGAATAATCCAATTGGTTTTCGACAGGTTCCCGAAAAATGTTTTCTATTCCCAAAATAAGAGTTCCGCCAATGATTGCGGTAATACCGTAGGCTTCCATTTTGGGTATACGATCATGGATTATATTTTTTGAATAGAGCAATAATATAACCATTCCAAGTGGGAATACACTGGTAAAATAGGGTGCTCTCCCAAATCGCCCTCCAAGGGTTCCCCAAATCAAGGGTGTTTGGTTCAGAATTACCCCAATCATGTAGATCCATAGATATAACTTACGGGCAGGGGTAAAAATTTCACGCATATCATCTTTAAAACTGTATGTTTGGCCAAGTCGTATCACCCGTTCCCGTTCCTTTTTAAACAGACGGATTCCGTGATCTTGCATTGCCTTGGATAAATGAATTGAAAGAGTATTAATAAGTCCATACATTACTGTCAAAAGCGCGAAAGTTTCCATAAAAATTTCCGTTTTCCGTTTTCCGTTTTCTATTATTAAAATTGAACTTCTATTAATAAAAAAAACTTTACTTTATTAACAAAAAAAAACTTTTTTCATATCTAAATAAATTTCATCCGACAAAAAGGCAAAATAAGAAATATTCGATTTGTAACTTCCGAAATTCCATCCTTCTAACAGAGTCCGTCGGGGAATAAGAACCGAGAGAAATAATTTCCGGGGATATGGGACATTTTTAGTGAAAATTGATTTTTGCTTCGGAATCCAAACTCTTCCCTAAGGATGGATCCAAGGGAATATACCAAAAATATTCCTCCTTCTAACCGAAAAAGCTCTTAAGCGTCTTGAGTATATCGAGAACTTCCCACAATGTGTCAGAATTGGATTTAAATTCTTCCACAAATTATAATCAAATTTTTCTCTTGAATATTCTCTCCAGTAACTCCCGTGATATGCTCTATTTTGAGATAGGCAATGATCAAAGGAGGGGATTTAAAAACAAGGCAAAAGTGTTTTAAATGTATGGTTTCCTCCTTTAGTTAGATATGTCACAAAATACAAGCAATTTTTCAACTGAATCATCATATGCACTCCACGCTTATGGGCGGGCCATGTATCAGTATGCAATAGCCAATTGGATATATTTGGCTATATCTGTCATTGGTGTTACCATTTCAATGGGATTTATGAAACTAAATGTTGAAAATTTTGTCGAGAACATGTATTCAGCCGAATTCGATATGATGGGATACATCATGGTTCAGTCCATAATGTCATTAGTCATATCTGCAACCTCAATATATATGTTCGTGCGGTATATTCTATATTTGGTCCGTCTCAAATCGGTCGCAGAAATCGTCGGAGACCCCAATTTACAGGATCATTATAAAAATGAAATTCGCGCCATAATCGTGAGTGTGGTCACATCCATTGTTGCGGCAATAACAGTCTTTGTGTTGATCCGAGAGTTGCTTGTTTTCATAGAAGAAATGGATGTAATTGATTCCAGCAATGTTGAGGAATTCAATTCTGCCATGATGTCCTTTGTGATGAAATCGATGATGTGGATACTGATATTGGGGGCTCTTGGGATCATCACATTGATATTTCGCATCATCAGTGCGATGAAATTGGATGAATGGGCAGAAGGCCTGCAGGCCCAATTTGGATTTAGTATGAGAGCGATAAAGGAAGGCACAAACCTGATTAAATGGGGGCGAATTGCAGTGGTAATTCCTCTTCTAAACTATTTTGCCGGAATAATCTTTATGGTAGGTATGACAAAAGCGGGGAATGCCATTAAAACCCAATTTGGCGAAGGGGGTGGTAATGCTATATCGGGAATGGGTGGTTCTCTGGAAACTTCATATATGCCTTCGGAGACTTTTCGACCCATGGGTGAATTCGGAAGGTGTCCCTTTTGCGGTTCGCCTATTCCAGATCAAGATGCCGGATTTTGTGGAATGTGCGGTAAAAAACTTAAGTAAATTTTTTCTCTTCTAGCTTAATTATGCCAATAGAAGAGTAATCTTGAGCACATCCATATTTTTTTTAGGTATCTGGTATTTTATTTATGGATGATTATGCAAAACTCTTTGAAGTTGAAAAATTCCTTTATCTTTGCTCCTATAAAAACGGGGTATAGCGATGGGACGGGTATGATTTCTCCATCCCATATCCACTTTTATGAACAACGAAGTCAGCACTTGGGCGCGATGATTATAGAACCCTTATATCTACACCGAAATCTCCGTGAAATTCCCACTCAAATCGGAATCGATCATGAAGATAAAATCCCAAGGCTGCAAGAATTAACCGCTCTGCTCCATTCACACGGGACGAAAGTGATTGCTCATTTGAATCACCCTGGACGTATGGTTAATCCCAAAATTCCCGAAAATCGTTTTATATCTTCGACAGCTAAACCCTGTCCGAACGGAGGAGCTATCCCCACTTCCATGGATCAAGCTTCGATGAAAGAAGTCCATAAACTTTTTGTGGGTGCTGCTGTTAGGGCCGAGAAAGCGGGATTCGATATGTTGGAAGTGCAGTTTGGGCATGGATACCTGTTGGCCCAATTTCTTTCCCCCGATGTCAATGATAGATCTGACGAATATGGAGGAAGTTTCGAAAATCGTATCCGTTTTCCGTTAGAGATTTTGTCATCAATCAAAAATTCGATTTCTATACCGATTATTGCGCGAATCAGTGGAGATGAAATGATCCCCACTGGATTTCATGTGGATGAGATGATTCACTTTGCAGAAATTTTGCAAACACAAGGAGTGGCGGCGATTCATGTATCTGCAGGTACAGTGTGTTCAACACCTCCTTGGTATTTTCAGCACATGTTCATACCTAAGGGTAAAACATGGAAATTTGCTCAACAGATCCAAGAAAATATCGAGATCCCCGTAATTTATGTTGGGAGAGTGAATTCACCCAAAGATGTGGAAGAATTGGAAAGCCAGTATCATGCCCAATACATTGCTATCGGTCGTGGGTTAGTGGCAGATCCGCTTTTGGTAGGAAAATTTCTTGGGAAAGAGACTGAGCCGATTGTACCTTGTTTGGCATGCATGGAAGGTTGTCTGGGTGGAGTTAAGTCAGGACAAGGGTTACAATGTTTGGTAAATCCCAGTGTCCAGAAAACGCCAGTGATTCCTCCTGAACAACTTATTAAAGTAAGTCATCCAAAAGCCTTAGCAATTGTTGGTGGAGGATTAGCTGGAATGGAAGCGGCCATAATTTTGGCTCAACGGGGGCATAAAGTGGAAATCTTTGAAAAAGATCGATTGGGTGGGCAATTCCAGTATGCATCCCTTACTCCCCATAAACGATCTCTGAGCGCGCTCATTCCCTCTTTTGTACAACGGATAAAGGCTTTGCCTATAACCATTCATATGAAGGAGATCACCGAATCATCAGAGTTATCAGGTTACGACGGTGTGATCCTTGCCACGGGCTCAAAACCCAAAATACCTAACATTCCGGGATTAACTGA
The DNA here is from genome assembly GCA_018238965.1 of Promethearchaeota archaeon. Classification (GTDB taxonomy): domain Archaea; phylum Asgardarchaeota; class Lokiarchaeia; order Sigyniarchaeales; family Promethearchaeaceae; genus Harpocratesius. The sequence continues at coordinate 6,985 of JABCSI010000067.1, read as the reverse complement.
ATATCAGTGGGCAGAAATTTTGGATCCAGAAAACCTGCCGGAAAATGAAACCGTGGTAATTATCGGAGGAGGCTTAATTGGTGTTGATATCGCTACGGCACTTATTGAACGGAATAATCATGTCATTATTATGAAACGGACGGAGAATTTCGGGGGAAAAATGGAAATGATTGCAAAAAAAATGTCTTTACAGTTTATGCAAGCCAAAAAAGTAGAGTTCAGCGATCATACTCACATAAAAAACATTGAAAAGCGGCAAGGTAAATATATACTCCATGCTAATCGGGATGAGAAGGAATTGATCTATGAGAATATTGATCGCATTGTTATTTCAACTGGGTTGGAACCCTATAATCCCTTGGAAAAAATTTTACCAGCCACGAGTTCCATTTATGTAATAGGTGATGCTGCTCAAATTGGGGATGCTCAAGATGCTATCGCTGCAGGCTTTGATTTGGGGATGAAATTGTAAAGAATTTAGAAGTGAAGAATTCCAAAAACGAATATGTATTCCAATTCCCCACCTCTACGGGATATATAACCGCTAATCCCTACGGGAAACGCCCCAGAAGGTAAATCCACTAAAAAATACTAATAAATCCACCTCTATACACCTCCCTCTCCACTAAATCCCATCTTAACCCCCTCGCCGAATGAGTAGCCTTGGCTACTCGAGGGGCATCCCTTAGACAAAACACCCAGCTGACTACTGACTAAGACATTTATATGGATTGGTTGTGAGATTGATTGAAAAACTCTTTGTGGTGATTTGGTGCGATTTCCCGTGTGAACATTCACTATGAGTTAGTAAATCTGGTTATGTCAGAGTATATAGAAGAAAGAAGGAAAAAATGTTCACTATGGGTTAGTGAACGGGGTTTATCGAATGGATGTGGTGAGGAATGCTCACGAGACTCCGTCAGATTCCGTCACGATGTATACTTCTTAATATTTTTTCCCTATTTTTTTTTGTTTTTGTTTACTAAGATAGCGCACGATTACCGATCCGAGCAAAAGAATGGTGTTGACCCCAATAAACCCCCACTTGATGAGACACCAAACGTATTGAATCACCAAATCGTTGTATTCCCGTGAAACCCTTTAAATTATTGAATTCTTCGAAAAATACCATCAAAATGATGATCAAAAGAAAGAATTTCATCGATTTCAAGTTGTTTACCGAAGAAAATGAGTGAGGCGTCAACAAAACTAAGCATTTTACTTGGAGAACTATAGGTTTGCATAACTTCTGCAATTTTTTTAAATTCTTCAAATGAGGGAAAGATAATTCTCGCAAATTTACCCTTTCCCCAAAAGAGTTCATCCAGCAATTTTAATTGAGCAATATTTCCCTTAGATCGATACATTTTCAAGGTATAGGTTTCATTGATTACTAAAGATGTTGTGAAAAAACTGCGATCCACTGAAAAATCGGGAGATTTAATGAAATTTAGAGCTTTTTGATGGTGTTGATCTTTAATGTCTGAGAGGGCATAGAAAAAGCCCGTATCGATAATCGTTCTCATTTAATTCCCCCTATTGGTATTTATCGTATAACAATTCATCATCTGTTAATTCAGGATGTGCATATCCCGAATCGGTGGCAAATTTCGAGATCCAATCAATTTTTTTTCTTGTTAGTTGGGGGATCTCCATTTCTTTCTCAACGAAATCATCAAAGTTCCTCTCAACATAGTTAATGCATTTATCCAGTAATTCTTGTTGGGTGGTTTTTGTACCTGTGATCAAGAGAATTTTGGCTTGGATTCGTTCCAATTCAAGCTTTTTACTGAGTTTAACACTGGCCATACTAGGAAAGAAGAAATTCAACTAAAAAAATTTTTCTACTTTTTTACCGAGTCTACTTTTCTACTTATCCACATTGCTGTATCAAAAATTCCCCATCTCAAAAATACTATCGAATTTCCATATTTTATTTAATGATCAAGATTTTTTATGGGTAATAATGCATAATTTTTTCTATTTGATTTGAGAAATATCTCCATTTTAACCCATCTTTTCTCCTTAAGTTAAAAATGAACAGTTGTAAGTGACCCTCCAATGATTTTCCAACCTATCGGCCATATCGAAACACCTTACGAGAATAAAGCCCCCTATCAACCCGTAACCCAAGATCCAGGAGAATTCAAAATAATCCTCCATGAGGTGTATACGGACGGCTTGGAGGGTTTGGAAAAATTCCGCTACATCTACGTTTTATATCATATGCACAAAATAGAAACCCCAGAATCTCCGGATTCATCGGAATCACCAGAATCTCCGGATTCATCGGAATCACCAGAATCTCCGGAATCTTCGAAGCCTAATCTTACTATCCGTCCTCCATGGGCAAAATCCCATAAAGTGGGAATCTTCGCTTCTCGGGCACCCCAACGTCCCAATCCTATCGGTTTAAGTATTGTGGAACTAAAAAAGATTGAAAAGAATGTAATTTATACTTCCGGCTTGGATGTCTTCAACGGCACCCCTGTTTTGGATATAAAACCCTATATTCTGGACCTCGATTCAAAAGGGAAAGCAAACTATGGGTGGTTGGACTTCAAGGATCGGGAGGATCGGGAACATTTGCTCCTTCACATAAAGGGATTACCCCATTAGTCCCTAATTTTTATTACTTTTCGTTCGTTGTCTTAGTCTGCTGATGCTGATCTAGGGTAAGATTAAAGGATGTAATTGCCAGCGTGGCACAGTGGTGATCTGCCTCGGGGAATTTACCCAATGCATCTAACACGTCCTGATCGGTGATTTCTCGGGCTTCTGTGATTGTTTTTCCTTCCATCAGCATGGCGGTTTGGGAACTGGCAATACTGGCAGTGGTGCATCCCGACGTGGTGTAAAATGCTTTAGTGATGAGATCCTCTTGAATTTTCTCATCCCATTTAATTTCCAAATACCACCGCACCGAATCCCCACAAGGACCCTGCCATTCATGGGTAGTGAAATCAGGAGAGGGGGGTACGGGTTGATTATGATAAGGATTGGAGGCTAATTCCAAAGCATAGGCCGAATAATCCTCTTTGTCTTGGAGATCAATATCCAACTGCATTTGGGTTACAAAAGCCTCGAAATCGTCCTCGGTGGATTGACCGGATTGACTTGGCTGACTTTTTTCATGTTCAGTGGGATTGGAATCTGAAGCGAAGTTCGGATCGCATTCTGTGTCTTGTTTCGGTTTCTGGGTCTTGAATTTTTCGCGATTTTCCATCGTTCTTACCTAATCTATCAAGCCATATAAGGAAATTGTTCTCCAACTTCCATTATTTATTCCCTTTAGAAGAAATTTTGACCGCCTGATACTGCAAAACTTTGTCCAGTTATCCAATCCGCATCGCTCGATGCAATATGAAAGGCAGTTCCTGCTACATCTTCAGCTAAACCAACAGGCTTATTCTTAAGAGCAGTTGGATATTGTTGATTCAACGATGCTAAAGAATCGTAATCTGTATTACCATAGATTGGTGTATGAATTAATCCAGGGCAAATTGCGTTTACGGTAATATTATATTTTCCTAATTCAAGAGCCAGGGATTGGGTAAGTCCAATTACGCCAAATTTTGAGGCACTGTAATCACCAAAATTGGCTCGCCCTCTCTTCCCTCGCATTGATGCTATATTGATGATCTTTCCTCGCATTTGGTTTTCTTGTACCGAATTTTTCTTCATTCCTTTCCCAAAATATTTGCACATCAAAAAAACACTCGTCAAATTAATTTTAAGTATTCTATCCCATTCTTCCTCTTTTAAACGCAAAAGGGGTTTCATATTTGATCCAATTCCGGCGTTATTTACTAATATATCGATCCTTGGGTATTTCTCGAGAAAAAAATCGGCCATTTTTTGGACTGTGGCAGAATCCGATACATCACCGGTATAAGTCTCACAATTTCCTCCTAATTCTCTTATTTCGGAGGCGGATTTTTGTAAATTATCCTCATTCAAATCATTAATTGCCACTGAAGCGCCCTCACGAACAAATCTTTTTGCAATTGCTTTTCCAATGCCTGAACCGGCCCCTGTTATTAATGCAATTTTTCCTTTCAGACGAGGTTCCATAATCGTATTATAAATCAAACAGTTAAAAGTCCTTTCCATAAAAACTTGTAAATTGGTTCAACACTCACAAAGAGGAAAAATATGAAAGAAATTCAGATATTGAACAAATTTTTCAGTCATTTTTTCAATCATTTATCATCTTTTTTTTAATAATTTTCTCACAATTCTGTTATATTATGCATTAAATTGCCCAAATAGACAAAACAAAAAAATTTTTGCACAAGATCCCAAAAATTTGCAGATTCTGTAATGAATTAGGATTTTGTTCTACTTCTTCAAAGTAATTATGATTGCTTCCTTTTCTCTCTTCCAATTAATTTGCAATCCTAGATATTCCATTATTGGCTTCCCTATAGCAAAGGACCGATCAAAGTCTGTCTGAGAAATTCCATAAGCTTTAAGCGAATCCTCAGGAGGGTAATCATCTAGCGTAACTATCACTTCAGTTTCCTCGACACTTATTGAAATTTTAGTTGCTCCAAGTGTTGCATAGTTCAAAGCAATTTGTCGGGCAACATCTTTTGAAGGCCACCCTTTTGCCTCTTCCCATCCATTGGCGGCCATTTCTCCAGCAAATTTTAAATATTTTTCATATTCCTCAATTGATGATTTATTATTGACAAAATATACAATCGGTGCCATAAAAAAGAATGGTAAATTGTTTTTCATTTGGTCATTAATCTCTTCTGGTGTAAACTTAATCTCTTCGCTTGTCATAGTTATCCCTCAATTCCGATTTAATTTCTGATATCTCTTCTGCAATAAATAGAAGTATCAAAAACGTAGATCAATCTTGGATACAGTAGTATATAAAACTTTACAAATTTGATCTTCATTATACATAATTATTAGAAAAGAAATTTAAACTCTTTCAAACTCATTTAAGCTTATTCAACTTAGCAAATTTATATCATTTGAATAAGCAAGACGAAATTTATCCCGCCCAAGATACCCAAGGGAATACTGGAAAAGACTCCCGCAGCAACCGTTCCCCTAATATCCCGAATTTTGATATAGGCAATTGTGTGGATCAAAAAATTACCCATGGCCATAAAGGAGCAGAACAAACCCATCCAAGTCCCAATCTCTAATTCCAAAACGACAAACAAATATGAGAGTATATACAAACACATTATGCCCGAAGCCACACGGAGATATTTAGTTAAGGATTCGATGATTTTGTGCTTGTAGATTTCCATACCGATTTCTTCAAAAATGTGTAGCAATTGAAAAATTAGGAGTAGTGCATAGGAAATGAGAAGCGTGGTTGAGGCCATCCTATGATGGTAATGAGGTTGGCACTTTTTATACTTTTATTTCCTACTAGGATGCAAATGGGTTTTATATGGGTTATATGGGATTGATCCACATGGGGAATTTTTTTGATTTCTTCATAACAATAGATCTTAGGTCGAAAATGTGCGCCATTTCGACAAGAGAGCCCCCGCTAGATATCAAATTATTGAAAAGGGAAGATTTATTGGATCCTTGATTGAATTAACATATGTATGAAAATATATTCGAATATTCCTTGAAAGTTAAATAAAAATACCTCCACAAAGTGAAAATTCATGAAACAGGGTTATCAAAATAAAATCCAGAGTGTTCTTATTACTGGAGCATCTAAGGGTATCGGTTTTGCTATTGCTAACAAATTAATACAATATCCCGAGAAATATCGTGTATATGGGACATCACGTGATATAACGACCATCGAAAATGAATGTAAACTAAAGGAAGTAACTTATTTTAATCTCAATTTATCCGATCCTAGTAGTATATCCTCCTTAATTGCTGATCTCCCCGAAATGGATATTCTTATTAATAATGCAGCTTGTTCCCATAATGGACCTGTGGAAGAAATCCCTTCAGATCGGAGTCATAGATATTTTGAAATCAATTTTTTCGGTGTTTTAGCTTTAATTCAAGGATATCTCCCTTCAATGCGACAAAATAGAAAGGGATTTATTATAAATTGTATCAACTGCAATATAAAGATCAGGAAATTCTAAAAACTTAATTGGAGAGAATTATGAACAGCTTCATGACAATCCAACGACACATTTTGGAGGGAGAAAAGAGACACCCATCAGCAACTGGAGAATTATCAGCATTGTTATCAGATCTTACTTTAGCGGCAAAGGTAATTTCACTGGAGGTTAATAAAGCCGGACTCGTTGATGTACTTGGCTACACTGGCGATGAGAATGTTCACGGAGAACATGTTAAAAAACTCGATATGTTTGCTCATGAAATTTTGATCCATGCAATGAATCACGGTGGTCACTTGGCGGTAATGGCATCGGAGGAGGAGGCAGATATTATTCACATTCCAGAAAAGCATCACATCGGCAAATATGTGCTGCTGTTCGATCCGCTTGATGGTTCATCAAATATTGATGCAAATGTTTCTATCGGAACTGTTTTTTCAATTTACAAATGTGCTGTTCCCTACAATCGAATTGAGTTTTATGAAGGGGTAACAGCAAATGAAACCAATCCGAATAATTTAATCATGCCGGGCGCCTCAGTCAGGTTTAAACTTCAAGCTGTAAATAATTTTACTCAAAACCTGCTTACACTGCATGGTGATATTAGCACCACAAGCCTTTATATAGATACAATAATCGATGCAGAAGGATCCTTTAATAATATTATTCAAGGTGAAAAAGGATGGTCATCCGATTATTACGAAATACAACTTGCTGATGAATTACCGCCAAATGGTATAATTGAATTTACCCTCACTATGTACGATGAAATTATAACATCAGAAACATGGATAAGTAGTTTTGAAATTCCTGTTATAGAATTATCTCATATTTTAATTAATGATGATAACTTAGATTATAGAGAAAAAGATAGTTATACTTTTAATTCTACTAATCTATTTACTTCGCCATTAAATATA
>JABCSI010000066.1 GCA_018238965.1 Promethearchaeota archaeon | reverse complement strand
TGGTAACAGTTATGGTGCAGCAGGCTCGAGCCACGTGCCTTAAAAGGGGCACGCGTGGTTCCTAGGGGGGAAAGGATCAGTAATGATCCCGACCTACCCGACTTGTGGTGGTCGCCCCCTCGAGGGAGCGAATCACAGAGTATATCCTTCCGAAAATTCGTTTATTTTTATACGAACGGGGGATGAAGCTCAACGAAATGAAAACACATATCATTCATAGGCGGGACGGATTTGATTTCTTGGGCTTCCACGTTCGGCAGTATTGCGGACGTGGAAGGAGAGTGTGTTTGGCAAAACCTTCAAAAAAGGGAGTCCAGAAACACTTGAGGAATATTAAAGATGTCCTATCAAATAATATGCAAGCAAAAGCGGATGATATTATCAAACGCCTAAATCCCATAATCCGAGGCTGGGGAAACTATTACCGCTACAGTAACGCCAAGGAGACATTTAATTATGTCGATTACCGTATTTGGCAGATGTTGTGGAAGTGGTGTCTCCGTCGGCACAATAATAAAGGTAAGAAATGGGTGCGAAATAAATATTTCGGGCAAATAGGAAAGATGAACTGGAACTGGACCTTTAAATCGGATGAGGGACATTACCTCTTCTTCACAGCAAGCATCCCGATTCGGAAATATGCCAAGGTAAAAGGGTATAATTCGCCCTTTGATCCGAGGTTGGAGCAATATTGGGAGAAACGAACACGTGGTAAGGAGAAATACAGTGACTGGTGACCAAACCCTCATCGGTGATTCTGTGGTGACGCGGGAGAGTCGGGTGCGGAGAGCAATTTGCGCACTGCGGGGCATGGTGACATGTAACGGGTTCTCGAGGCGCGAGCGCTGTGCGGGGAAACTCGCATGCAGCGTTCCTAAAAGGGGAGGGAGATGGTAACACCTCCCCCCTATTTAACATGCCAAGTATTTTGAAATTGAATATGTATATCTTCGAGAAGTAATTCCTGCCGATTTAGATATGCGAAAGAAATTAGGGATTGATTTAGGATTAAATAATTTTGCGACGTGTGTGGATACCGATGGGAATTCTTTCATTTTAAATGGGAAAGGATTAAAATCATACAATCGTTGGTGGAACAAACAAAAAGCACAATTACAATCAATCTATGATTTACAACATATCAAATGGAGATCGAAGATGTATCTGTTAAATCGAAAACGTACCCATGTTATCCGTAATTTCATGTCCCAAAATGTCAATTACATCATTAAACATTGCCTACAACACAAAATAGGCAAAATTATCATTGGTGAGATGAAAGAGATAAAACAGCATATTAATATTGGCAAACGTAACAATCAGCATTTCTGGGCAATTCCTTATTATCAATTCAAACAAAAATTACAATATAAATGTGAATTATATGGAATTGAATTTCACCAAGTAGATGAAGCCTATACTTCTCAAACATGCTGGAAATGTGGAATTGTCAAAAAATCGAATCGGAAATATCGAGGATTATATGTATGTAAGTGTGGAAATGTTTGTAATGCAGATACAAACGGTGCAATAAATATCATGCAAAAAGTATCTCCTAAATCTGTAAGGATAGGGAGTAGAGGAGGTGTGAACCCTCCAGATATTGTAAATGTTATAGCAATATAATAGTTATAGATCGAAGCCCACTCCTTCAGGTGTGGGTAGTTCACCCTACTTATCCATTCCAATATAGCGGCCTTTTGCTTTTCTCTGTATATTGAAAAAGTAAAACAGAATGACAAATGTGAGCATTGGCGGCACCACAATGTTATAGATCGCAGCTAATTTCAAATTTGCTAATGGGAAAAGCTCCAATCCTTCCAATCTGAAAATGAATAAATCTGCGGGAAGGAAAAAAGTTACCAAAGCTGCCAATGCCCATCCAAGCATATACATATAAGACCATTGCCGAATTTTCATGGCTGCAATAATCACTGTGAACAAATGGACATGAATCATCTGTAACCACACCCATACGTCCCATTCCATCAATTGGAAGACAGTATTGAAATAGCATGCGTAAACACCCAATAGAAAATAATACAATAAGTGTCCCCATTTCAGAGTGAAATCTCCTTGGCTTGGTAAGTTCCCTAATATGGCTAATGAAACCACAAATGCCATATAGAGACCGATATACGAATTTATGGGGATGTAGGATAAAGCTGCTAAGAAAAATCCCCCTATTGCCGCAAATCCATAGGCAGGGGTTTTACTTTTACTGTTAATGGTCATGGAAATTAAAATGGGAATGGTCATTAGGAAGAAATGTATAAAATAGGATGAAGCCCATGATTCGAAAGCATAACGATCATAATTTCTGGATTCGGTGATGAGAATTGATTTCCATGATTCCATTGTCCATGCTACGATCCAACCCAATCCATAACACAACAAAAAGAATAAGGCGGTGTAGGAAATTTTACCTTTGTAGTAAACCCTTTCTTTTTCTGGCTTATCTACGGTCGTCCACCACGTTTTCAGTTTTTCAAACATGGTTTAAGCTAACCCTTGGAAAAATAAAAGAATTTCGCATAGAAATGTTTAGTAATTATATTTTAGAAATCAGAATTCATATTAGGGTTCCATTTTTTGGGCAGGTCCACCTTGATAAACTGCATTTTCTTCAAAGCAGGTAAACGGATGGGCAAAAGATCCGCCACTGATTATGGTATCATGCTTTACATGGATCCCTGGCAGAAGGATGACCTGAGGTCCAATACGAACATTGTCTTCAATCACAATTTGCGCTACCAATAGTTTGTTGCCTTGAACTTGGTAAGAATAAAGGCTGGCCGATTGCCCGATAATCACATTTTTCCCGATCTGCACAAATTCGGGGGATATCCACGTGTGGTTAATTACAGTGCTTCGATCGATGGGGATTCCGAATATCGTATACCCAAAATATTTTTTGAGCAGGGTGCTTGGACTGGAGTGTAACACCCAAAACAGAAAAACTCGGGAAAGATTACGCAGGTTCCAAAATAAGTAATCCTTATCTTCGGGAATTCGGTAAAAAATACCCTCTTTCGGTTTGTGAAGCCGATTTAAAAATCCAATACTTAATTTCGTAACCATGGCACTGGTAACAACCGTTATGAAATAGAGAAAAATCATCAATATTGGGATAGCGGCTATCGCAATCCATTTTGGATATTCCCAAACCCGTGCAATCAATTCTGGAAGGGAAAAAGATAGGATTGGAATAGGTTCTGGGAGAACGTGGTTGAACCATGGCGAAAATATCCAATAGATTCCAAGGGCTGTAGGTAACAAACTCAACCAAACTTGAAGGAGATACATCCAAAAATACCTTCGACGAATCCGGGGATCGATATAATTAGGGGGGGTCATTTTTACACTGGTAGGACTGCTCATGATTTTTCCTCCTTATCAGATTCAGGTGTTTCGATTGGTTGGGGGAGTTTTTCTGTGGGAATTTCCGATTCATACTTCTTAATTTTGATCGGTATGGCTACATTTGCGGGTGATCCGACATGAATACAATAAGGTGCTAATTCTTGATTAAATAAAGTCGAGCAAGCACCCCCAAGTACAGCCCCTTCTTTAACAATTGTTCCAGGTGCGATTACCGCCCCTGCCCCAGCAATACCGCTTTTTTTAATTATTACCTTCTTGACATAGAGTTTGTCTCCGATAATTGCGTGGGAGATTAACTGCGTGTTTAAACTAATCATACAATTATCGTTGATATCCACAAATTCTGGATCGATCCAACTGTCATACAAAACAATATTTTTCCCGATATGGGAGCCAAATATGGGAAACACATACATATCAACCCATGGAAGGGGCATGGCGCGGGCAATATATAGGGAATAGAAACAGATCCAGAATCTAATGAAGTAAAATTGTGCCTCTCGGCTGGACAAATCAAACAAACCTTCTTTGGGGGGCTCAATGCGGGTAAGAATAAAATAAACCAGGGATGTGATGATAGTAGAAATGATAAAAAATTGCCAGACTAAGCCATAAAGGAACAGCGGAAGAAGAAAGTAGGTCCACACCCGACCCACAAATATTCTGGAATAATAACCCTCATTAATCCAATACATGAGAACGAGCGTCACCCAGAATTCTAAAAATAGAATAACGTAGGTCACGGGTTTTCCGGGTAAATTGGCGGAAACTAAGGGTTGAAATTTATTTTTCTCCAAAGACGTCGTTGCAGACATTGTAATTATATCTGATAAAGAAGGCACGGATTTTAAAATTAATCCTAAACTTCGACATCGGAAAAGAAGGAAGACAAAAAATTATAGTGAATTGAAAAAAAGAATGATATTCATCACAATCGGAATTTAGTATTCATAAAGATTACTTCCACTCATATCCACATTTGCTGCAAGAATTATACAAAAAAATCTTAGCGATGAAGAACGTGATTAAATTTTAGGAATTCCCACAGTGGTAAGAATTATGAAAAAAGTGCATTACTCACTTGCAGTTATCCAAAAAAGTTATCATATACGCCTAATTGCAAAATAGACAAAAAAAGGTTTAAACATTGGAAAAATCATCCATCTCTACAGATTATCAAGACTACTTCCATTCGTATCCACATTTACGGCAACGCTTGCCCTTTGAGTATAGGGGAACGTGGCCAACATAGCTCAAGACTTTAGATTTATCTTCAAAATCGGAGATATCTTTTCCATTGCACATTGGACAAATAATCCGGGTGTCCATACTGTATTGTGGGACTTCAGATACTGGTTCTGAGATATCATCCATTTTAGTTTCGTATTCTACAATTTGATCTTCTTTCAAAGCCAAACTTTTTTCAAGTTCCTCAACCTTAATGGTCAATTCTTGAATTTTGTTGAAATTATCAGAAGTATCCCCTACTTCTTTTGTTAGGTCTTGGATTTTTGCATTGAGTTCATTAATGAGAGAATCTTTCTCAGAAATGGTACCTTGGAGTTCAGTTCCTTTATTTTCTAGGCTGCTGGTCAGTTCATTAATCCGGGCTTCACCTTGACCTAGTTTTAAGTTCAATTCTCCAATCTCATTCTCGTTTTGTTCGAGGGTGGTCTTCAAAGTGGTCATTTCTTGATTACTCTGGGAAATCGTATCATTTAATTTGCCTTCCAGATCAGCGACTTTTGATTCTAATGCGGATTTTTCTCCTTCCAAAGCAGATTTTTCTCCTTCCAAGGCAGATTTTTCTCCCTCTAAGGTAGCTTTCGCCTGTTCTAAGGATTCTTTTGCGGATGTAAGGGTTGCAATTTGTGTTTGCAAAGAATCTTTTTCTGTTTGTAACTGTTGACCTGATTGATTCAAATTTTGGATTTCTCCATCTTTGGAGGTAATTGAGTCATTTAATTCAGAAATATTCTTTTGAAGGCTCTCAATTTGGCTATTTGCCCCTGCAAGCTCTGTCATATTTTTATTTAGGGCTTGGGTCGTTTTCTGTAAATTATTCTCTAAATCGTTAATTTTCCCACGTTGATCCAACAATGTTTGACCAAGCACTTTATGGGGCTTGTCGGGTTTATCCTTAACTTTTTGCCAGTCAATACTCATAATTGTTCACTTATATAATTCAGTAAGATGTTACGTAAAAAGATTTGTATCAAAAGAAAGATGTCTTTACTGACTAAAAAAATTTCTTACGATAATTATAAATCAATAACGCACTCCCAATTTTATGTAATAATGCAGATTTAACACAAAGTCAAATTTAAATTCACCTAGATCCAAATTAAGTAGATCTCAATCCAAAAATGTGAATTTTCAGCTTTCAGTAAATCTTTGTTTATTCACTTTTGCAATATTTTCGTGTTAATTAAATCTCCTTGTGATTCGAATTTATGGTTTCGATGCATTCCCTTACGATTTTAGAAGAATATGGGTACGATAAGAAATTCGTTGATGTGCTTCAAAACTCAAATATTCGAAACCTTTATCCAAATCAAGTAATTTGCCTAAAAAGTGGACTATTCCGAGGAGACTCATTCCTAATTTCCACTCCGTCTGGAAGTGGGAAAACTCTAATTGCTGAATTGGCTGCAATTTTTCAAGTCACTCGACATAGGCAGAAATGTATCTTTCTTTTTCCTCTTCGGGCATTGGTAAATGAGAAATTTCACTTGTTTGAATCCCGATACTCTCAATTTGCAATCAAATGTGTAAAATCAACCGGTGGGCAGGAAATTTCGTTAGCCGAATTCAAAAATGCAAATTTGATTTTCATGACATACGAAAAATTTGATGCATGTTTACGCTCATTTAAGCACTACCAGTGGATTTCGGCTATTTCTCTAATAACAATAGATGAAATTCATATCCTTGAAAAGAAAATAAGGGGTGCAAGGTTGGAGAATCTTGTCATTCGACTTTTTAAAAATCTTAAAGAGGTTCAGTTTATTTTCCTTTCGGCAACCATCGGTAATCCTGATAATTTCTTTCAGTGGCTAAAAAACTTGCATCGAACTCATAATACCTCTCCAAATGAGCATAAATTTCATCTTATCCACAATAGTACGCGACCAATTCCTTTGAACCATTATATTCAAGTGGCCAAAAATAAAAAGAATGCAATACAGCAGATTTTACAGTCAAATCTGGCAAAAGAAGGCCAAATTCTAATCTTCACCAATTCCCGAAAAGATACACAAGCCACTTGTGATGAAATACTCAAGACCATGAAAAATTTTTCTCCCAAACAATCTGTGCAGGATATGCTTCACTTCATTAGGGAGCATTATCCCGATGAATCGTGGGATAGCCTTCCACAAAAACAATATCTTCGTCATGGTTTGGCCTATCACCATGCAGGATTAGAGCCTTATGAGAAAAAAGCTATTGAACTTCTCTACATTAATGGATACACCCGTGTACTTGCCGCAACCACAACTCTTAGTGCGGGGATCAATACTCCTTCGAAAATCGTCATTTTGAAGAATATTCAAGTATTCGAAAAAAAAACATCGTCTGTTAAGGGGAAATCCCATAAAAAGTCAATATATTATAAGAAAGTGATAAATTGTAATGAATTTCATCAGATTTGCGGTCGCGCAGGGCGAGCGGGATTTGATGAACGAGGATTTGCTTTTATTTTGGTGGACAATGTTCAAGAAAAATGTTGGCTGGAGGATCATTATTTCATACTAAATCCAAATGGGAAGTTGGTTCCTAAATTCCAGAATCTTGCCTCTTCGATTTCCCTAAATCATGAAATTTTGGAAGAAATCATTCTGTTGCAAATTTATGAGTCAATTTCTATGAATATTTTTGAAATTCAGGATTTTGTGCAACAAACATACCTTTTTCACAATTTTAACAAAAATTTGCCCCTTTCTACAATTATTAATTTGGAACATCTGGATTTTTTGTCGATGCTGAAAATTCTCGGTGAAGATTTTTCTAAAACAGCATTAGAAAACATTTCAGGAAAAGTAGTTTTACTTGACTACGATGCCCAATCCAATGCCGAATTTCAATTTCAATTCGAGAATCAGATTTCAATCCCGATTTTTAAAGGAACATCAAAATCTAATAATGGAAATGGGGATCATTTTGTTATGGATTATCTTCAATCATTGAAAATCAGTTTAGATCTTCATCAAGGGGTCACAATCTCCAATTTAAAAAATTCACAAATCATACTAGGAGAACAAACCAAGAATATTGGTAAGTATCCGTTTAATCACGGGAGAAAAATCCGATTTGCTCTTTTCCTTATTTTATTCGGTCTCCAAAATTCCTCCTCTCCCTCTCAAGATCAACAAATTTCTCTGGTAATCTCCGATAGATTGCTTGATTTGGGTTATAATATCGAGATGATTCTGTCTCCCCTCCAAGATTTATGTTTTGGGGCAATATTTCCCTCAACTGTGATGGATCGATTGGTGGGTTATAACGTAATTGAATGTCAACCTGCATCCAATCTGTGGAATATGTCACAATTTAAATGTACAAAATTAGGGGAGATTTGTATTCGGTCTTTTATTTTTCCTAAGGATATCAAGTTTTTGTATGATTTTCACGAAAAAGGCAAAAAATCCATGAATGGCTTCTCTTTTTCGAATTTTCTCAATTACATTGATCCGTTAATAGAAGAAAAATCAGGATTTAAATTTCTATACTTAGCCGAATATTTAGAGTTATGGATCACCGAAGTAGAGTTAGAATCCATTATCGCAAAAATCCGGGTGAATGAAGGATATCCGATTCAAACCACTGATTTTCTTCGTATAATTGAAATAACTGTACAATTTTTGAAAGCTTCTACCGAGATCGTAAATCATTTTTTTCCAAAAAAAGATGGGATTTCTTTGAATCTTCTCATAACTCGAATTAAATTCGGTGTAAAGGTAGATAAAATTAATGGCCTTCAAACTTTCTCCTATGAGGAAGTATTGCCAATACGAAACAAATTAATAGGTGAATTCAATAAAAAATCTTAAAAATTTATCCAATTCCACCCATCGCCCAATGTGTTTTGTATAGTTGATTCCTAAAAAAATCCAAGATTCGCAAATCTAAACTTATATTCCAATCTCGATTCATATAGTCGGGAATTTGTCGTATTTACTCAGTAAATCAGAAATCAGATGAAAAATTGTAGCTAAACAATATCTGATCCAATATATTAAAAAAGTAAATGGAACTTTTTTATCTCAATAATCTACGAAAGGGACCCATACATGATCAAGATACGTTGGAAATCGGCAAGACGGAAAATAATTCCGATGGTTCTGGGTACAGTAATATTACTTTCTTTATGTATTCAGATATTTGACCCCATCAATTCTTATAAAACCAGTATAGATTCGACGAATACCCAGTCCATCCCTCAATCTTCGCTTAAGGATTTTGAAAATCCCATTGTGGGAGTTGGAAACAATCGAGATGTCTTTCTTTACATGCAAAATTATTCTACCATTTCGGGCGTGAATAATTTCAACATTTCGAGTGAAGCTGGCGATTACTATTTGAATGACGGAATTTTTAATATTACGATGGAACCGAATTTTAATACCACCTTCACAATTGAAGATGATAATTCGTTAGAATATGAACGATACCTTAAAAATATAGTTTTAGCTCCCGAGGATTTTAGTAATGTTTCTGGAGAAATAGTAAGTTCGGGCTTTTATGCTGTAAGAAGTGTGGATGTAGACGATTTGCAAACGATTGAAACAAACATTACAATTAATGCAACTTCGTATCAACCTAATTATCCCGTAATCAATCCCATTATTGATCTCACTACCATCATTGGTTTTAAAATTGAGTTTGACATTGAAAATTGTCCCAAGGATTTAACAATGAATTCTTCACTTTACAATTATCAAACATCACAATTTGATATTCTTAACCATTCATTCTACATCAAAGAATCTGGTAGCTCTCAGACTATTTCATACTATATTCGCAATGAGAATCTCCATTATGTGAATTCTGATATGTTAATTACATTAAATCTCGTTTTGACAAATGATACTGCATTACCTTATACCATTTCTTGGAATAGTTTTTCTGTCGATGTGATTCAAGGACATGAAGTCTCTATTGAAGATACTAAGCCAGTTGCTCTTGAGTTCGATCTTCGCGGAGATGCTACGGTCTATGGATTCCAAACTTGGATTCGCGCTTTAAATCTTACAGATGCTGTTACCTCCAATCTCACAGTTCAACTTTATGAGTTTAATCAAACTGAGGTTTTGCTTCCACGACGTAGCGAGCTGATGGATGTTTTTGCTACAGAAGATGACCTCCCATCGGTAACTCCTTCTTCTGATGATATACTACACTCTGAAAATAGTTATTTGAATTTCTCAGCAGACGGTCCATTTTGGTTTGATTTTTGGGCAAATAAATCAGGAGTTGACCTTGAACTCGGCAACTATTATATAAAAATCTTAGCGAATACCATTGGCACAGTTGGAGAAAAACGTTTCACATTGGTAACCATCCCGTGGGATGCCACTCAAGATGATCCTTTTGATCCCGATGGTACAATAGATCATCTTTTATTACAAAATTTAACTGAATGGGATTACGTGGAGGCGGATTTATTAAAAACAGATATCGTCCCACGAGCGGATGCAGCAAACTTCGCAATTAATCTAACACGGGCGTATCTTCCATCGGAAATTGGGTTAACCATTGATAATAATTCGGTAGAAGATACTTATAAATGGGATTATCCCTATGACACTTTTGAGGATAGCGATCCTATAGTTCGGAAGTATGCATCGTATTGGTGGGGGTATGGAATCGTTAATCTCGAGTTCCTTGAAGTGATTCCCCTCATCGATAATAAATTTACAGTTCCTTTAGGTTGGGATAAAGGGATTTATACTGATAATATTATTTTCAATGTTGATTATCTCGCTCAAAAATATGCTCTTCAACCCGTTCCTTCCCTTTATGAATTGGCAGTTGACGTTGACCCAGTTTGGAATCTTACTTTAGAATTTGATCCTGAAGACTCGATGTTTGATGATTGGAACTTTACAAAACTTGCTTTCCTTGTTCCCGATAATTGGGCAGTGACAGATCTTACCAAAGAGGCTGCCAATGTTCTAGATTTAACAGTGGATCCCATTGAAAAAGATGGATTTGCATATATCATTCTTAATTCATCTGTGGCGGATGTGAATGGAACATATAATCTCCTAGCTGAATCTGTGAATTATATGAAAACTATGACCACCTTTTTAAATTATGGTGGAAATGAGTGGGAAACAAATGGATTTATGCAAAATGATGATATTTCTTTGGCCGTGGGGCTATTGACTTCATCTGATTTATATCTCCAAACCCCTGGGGAGGTTACTGCTAGTCTATTTAACCCGAATGGAGAAAAAATGCTCTCCAACATTTTACTCGATGGAACCATTGATGAAAACTCATCATATTCTTGGTTCACATTTGAGCAAGCTCTTCTGTTTCAAACAGATGGTGCAAGCGAAGCTGGGGAATATATTATACAACTTAATTGGACGGATGGGGATCAAGCAGGAATCTTACAGCAATCCATCTATTTGAATCAATATAATGCCACAATTCATGAAGTGAACCATTTGGACGATTTACTTGTAAATCAACTAATTGGGACTGTGAATTCCTTCCCCACTGATCTTCTAAATTATGATTTAAATATATTCGCTGTGGAACCACTCTTAGAATCAACAAGTAGTTATATATTCAATGAATCTCGGAATGAAAGTATCGGTGAAAATCTCTATTTAACCAATATTGCATTCAATGAAACCGTGCTGAATGCCGAAGAAGATGTTCTTCTGGAAATAAACGTGGAAAATCGCCATTCAACTTTGGATTATGATGTCACCGTTATTGCCTCGATTGTCTATCTCAATAATTTAGACTGGATTGTAGCCAATACCAGTGGATTGCTAACAATTCCCAAGTTTGGTCAACCTGATGAATCCCATAATCAGAAGTTTGAGCTTTCATTAACTATTCCCACCGTGTTAAATGGTGGGGAAAATTGTCCAGTCCGGAATATTCCTATGCAATTGCATTTGACATATAAAATTGATGATGTAATTGTGGGAGAAAAGACCGAATCTCAAATGCTTTATTATACAGAAGTGAATGAATCCGATTTTGAGGGAATTGTCTTGACCAGCAAAACTTATCAAGATCGATCCGGACCATCCTTTACATCAAATATTGCACGGAATTTATTGAACTTACCTGGAAATGTGACCTACTTTGTGCAAGTATATAATGGATATCATATGAGCATGGCCGTGGAACGAAATTTCACCACTTTGGATAACAAAATTTCTGGTATCTTTAACAGTTTCCAAGCCGCCATTACTCCCATTGATCATTTGGCTACTCAAACCATTACGGGAATTGTTATGGATGAGAATAATGTGGTGTTCAATGAAACAGAAATTGAATTCTACTATGATAGCCGGATCAATTATACAGACGGGTCAAATCCCAATTGGACACCTCTCCTTTCCACAGATGGTCTTGTTGAAACCATAACAGATGAAACAGGAGCATTCGAATTTGAGTTTGATATGTCTCTCACACCCTTTATCCCAGAAGTATATATTTTGGCAAAATTTGGTGGAAATGATACCCATATGGCATTTGATTCCAGCCTTACCATCGTAAAGAATCAATATGAGTCTGATATTGAGATAAATCTGGATGCTAATCATACTCTGATTCAAAAGGACCACAATCTCGTTTCAGGCTTTATAACGAATGTTGGGAATTCAACGATTACCAATGTTAATATTTCATTAGTATCCCCCTACGATGCTACCACTAACATTGTGAGCGGACTTGATCTTGTAACCATTGAACCAGGAGAAGTTCACTTCTTCCAAATCGATTTCTATGATGAAGATTTTGCTGAATCCAGCACTGTAGTCAATATCACAGTTAGCATGACGATTGAAGAAACCGGTGAATCCTACTGTGAGAATCAAGAATTTACCTTAGATGCTTATCGTACCAATCGAGCAAACTTAACTACTACTGTATTATTAGTTTTATTCGGAGTTGGGGCAGTTAGTCTATGGATCTTCGGCGGAAAATATGTAAAAACCAAGATTGAGGAGATTAATGCTCCAATCGTGGACGATACAACAATTAAACCGAAGAAAACTAAAAGAAGAGGCGGTAAGTACGTCAGTATTTCGGATTTGGCTAAAAAAGAAGTTCCCAAAGAAAAACCCGGTAAAGGTAAAGGTACATCTTTGGATGATCTATTAGATGAAGAATAAACGCCTTTATCTATTATATTTTTTCCTATCTTTCATTTCCTATTATTTCTTCTTACGATTTTTGTTGTGTACTAGTTTAGATTGGACACTTTTATCAAGAAGACTTGACAATTTCTGTCAAAGATTAATGAAATCCTAATTTTCTATATGCTCCCCAAAAAAGGGAGTGTTAATACTTCCGTCCCGAGTTAATAGGTATTTTGCCGAGTGATTGCTTATCCTCGTTATATGTTAGTAATACATTTCCAGAGATCTTAAGATGGATTGTAGTCCCCGCCAGATTCTGAGATAGATAATAGGAAACACCTTTAAACTTGAATGATCCGCCTCCATTTACCTTCCGGTAATAGCATCCTTCCCCATCAGGGCGGTGCATCGTCCTTTTATGTTTCGAAGCGGTTGCAGTCAGATCTGATGAATTATTCTTTTTCAAGGCTGCAATTATTCTTTTTCAAGTCTGCAATATATTCACCAGTACTGTAACTTCACCTTAATAATTGACAACATATTCTGTCAAAGTTTGGGGGGGATGGATCTCGGTAAGATTTGACAAAAATTCGCAAAATGTGTCAAGTATAAAGTAGGAAGTCAAGAGGAATTGTCAAGTCTTCGTGAGATAAATGTAAAAGACTAAACTAGTCAATCACAACAATCAAATGACAGAAATCCACTTCTTGGAAATTTACGAATAGAAAATGGAGAAAATGGAGAAAAAAAAAAAGAGAACACTTCATCACAGTTTCTAACTAATTGCGCATTATATTTTTAATCTGGCGAGCCAGCAATCCCACAGATGATTTTCCATCAGAGCCTAGCATCCCAATCAATACGTGATCTTCACTACGAACTGCTATTAAAAATCCCTCATCCAAGGAAATAGTATAATCTAGGATGTTGCCTTTCTTAATGACCTTCAAATCCATACTAAAAAGATTGCACACATTTTTGGCAATAACTGTATGATCAATACTTTCATCCAAAGTTTGACCCATTAAGACTTCGCCGGTTTCTTTGGCAAAAATAAGTCCCTCGCAGACTGATACGGCATCCATAACCCCAGCGAGTTGTGGAGCGATTTCATCAAGGTTCATAATAATCAGTTAGTTAAAAATCAATAAAAATTTATTGGCTAAATGAATTATAATCAAAAAAAGTTTAATAGGCGGAACTATTTCGTAATACTATTAAAATTAAGCCTTCTTGGGGTGCAATCATAACTTCCCCTTTATCCGTTTCTAAGCGCACGAAATTTAATCGACCTTCGCCTAACACATCTACAGTTTGCTTCCCTCGTGAAATTAATGATGTAATATAGGCCGATATTTCTTCTGTTCGTTCTATTTGTTCTCCTCTAAAGGACGATTGAATGGGTAATCCTTCGGCATCACAAATTATAACTGCTCTTGTATTTTCATCCGACATGAACTTATTGATGATGGCTTTGATGGCTTTTGAATCTATCATGGTGGTCACATTATGGAAAGAATTAATTTCTTAATTTCTTAATATTTAATTATTGGATTTTAGAATTTAAATATTTATTTGAACTAAATCCCTCATAAAATTTTACTCCACCTTCTCCAATTGGTGAATCGGAAAAATCTTGAAGTTTGGCAAGATTTCAATGTCGAAGAAAAAGCGTTTAACTCTATCTTTTCATGTGCTTCAAACTCGGGAATCAATATATTTTATATCCCTTTCGAAGCGCAAACTTGAATCTAAGGGTATTTAAACATTTAGAGAATAAT
>JABCSI010000065.1 GCA_018238965.1 Promethearchaeota archaeon | reverse complement strand
CCCAATGGCAATTGTGCTGGGAAGTGTAATTTATTTTTCGTATTTTCTCTTCGGATACCCCCTTTTGGATTGGGTGTTTTATTTTTTGTTCATAAGTGACTCAAATAATACTTTTATTCTTAATATTATTGGAATAATTTTGTTAATAATAGGGGCGGGTTTGTTTATCTACAGTTTTATCATTTTTGTGTTTGAAAAACGTAGATCTCCCCTTGGAATCGTATCAAAGAATATTTATCGATATTCCCGCCACCCTCAAAATTTTGCTATTGGGATCATGCTATTGCCGATCTCTATATTTCTTATAGATGCATTCTCAAAGAATTATATTCGTGTAGGAGATGTGCTTTCTTGGGGATTATCTGTCTTTTTCATCCGTTTACTTTCCATTGTAGAAGAATTTCAAATGCTGAAAGTCCATAAAGATCAATATTGGGAATACATGCAAGACACAACAAGGTGGACAAATCTGGTTCCTGCAAAGGTATCCTTGGTCATTCGCCAACCCTTTTCAGAAAAAATTGGAAGGAAATATATTTTCTTATTAAGCATGAGAGCTCTACTTGGATTTGGGATATTTTTAGGGGGAATGGGGGGAGTATTTAATTCTTTTAAAGATTTCCTTGTGGAAATTCGCATGCCGAATCCCTTTTTTTATCCTCAATTTAACGGAGCTGAATATGTCTTTGAAAGTTATCAATATGTCCCTATAGTAATATTGGGGGTGTATTTGGTTCTCTTGGCAATATCACAATTGCTTAAGTTCATTGTGAAATCTCCCAAAGAACATCCTTTATGAAGAAATTTTCCCTATTTTACCGAGAGAGAATCTTCGTTCCTATGGGCAATTCAAAGTCATTTAGTTATACATTCTAAAAAAGATGAAGTGAATTAAATTCATTTGAAACTGAGAGCATATTTTTCTTCCGAAAATAGATCATCCAAAGTGCCCCCAATGAAATTCCGGAGAAAATCACATGGAAAATGAGCATTGGGAAGAAATGAGAATATGATAGGGGCACCAATGACAGAAAAGAGATGAGATTGAGAACCATCATGGTTGGAAGAAGCAATAGACATATTCCGTCAAAAATGTCGAAATTTACCCGTGGAATCATTGAAGACTGTTCCTTAACAGATATCTTATAGGTTGACGGAAGATATGTAATGCTTTGATATTTCCACCATTTTTCAAGATGAATCATCTGATTTGGGCCGGATTTCTTATCATCACTAATTATCGTTGCGGAGGATTTTAGCAGATCTCCCTTTATTGCTTTGGTGATAAGAAAGATTCCTATCAAGAAAAAGAATACTCTTAGAAGTTTACTTGCATAAATATGAAAAAGATATGAGATTATGCTCAGTAATATAAAATAAACCCCCGTAATCCCTTTAATAAATTTACTCTTCCTATTTTCTAGATTATCAAGATTTTCTCTATTGTCATTATTTTCTTTTGTTAATTTTTGCTCCTTTGCTTCATTTCCGATAGGAATATCAAGGATATTGGCCCATTTGTCAAAGAATTGAAGGCGGGATTCCAGTGGAATGAAATTGAGTAAATACATTTTTTGATCAGTGCGAATTTCTATTGAGTATTTTGGATAGAATAAAATTATACCTAGGACAACGATATCCGAAAAAACCTGCAGAAGGTAGTACCATCCTGTGATAAATCCACGATCAAAGGCCATTGGATTAAATAGAAAGGCATAGGCATCCTCCCATAACAGAATTATTTGAAGTCCTAGCGGGATAATCCATAAAAAGCGTGTTTTTACTTGGTTATTTGATATCCGGATAAAGGAAATCTTATTCCGAGGAATTTCGGTTATTGAATTTATGAAAAGACAACGTTGTTCATGTATTTCATAAAAATCATCGGTCTTGGCGCAAGAAATTGTTTTATAGGAAGTGAATGTATATATGGCAAAGCCGATGGCATAAATAAGCGGAAAAAATCCTGTGGCATAAAATAGTGATGGACCTCCCAAAAAAAGCCAATTTCCCTTTCCATTATCGAAACTAAAATCAAGACCCCACTCTAAATATTGAATATAAGAAGTAAATCCCAATATAGCCACAACGATTAAATGTGGATAGGCAAAACTCAAACTCTTCTGCTTAGTGTCTGCTTTTGTATTTGTTTTTGTCCCAATTTGGAGTGAATTTTCCCTAAAACCCGTTTTTGTTGATAAACTTAATTTAAAAATACCTGTTCCTACTATAAACAGCGCAAGCCATATGAATAGCGTGAAATTTACATCCATATATCCGGCTTCGGTTTCAATTTCCCTGACAATGAGAGGTGGATTAAATTTCAGTATTAATAATAGGCTGCTGATAACAATAATCGTGATTCCTACCCAGAAGAAAATTTTCTGATCCTTGTTCGATGTGATTTTTTCTTCACTATCTTCACCATCTTTTTTTTTTTCACTATCTTCATTTTCTTCCTTAGTCATTTAGAAAACCTCCCTACTGCCGCTCTCTTCTATAAATCCAAATGCACGGGCAATCCAATAGACCACCGTGAAGCTAAATCCTGCATATTCGTATGTTGGATCGATGTAGGGCTCTTCTGGTGTATAGGGATTTTCTTCCCATATAAAAATGTCCCCCTCCATATATTCCACCGTGAGCGGTTTTTGAAAAAATATTTCATCGCCTTCGACTTCACTAAAAATCGGTCGGTATATAGAACCGTATGGGTCATTCTCAAAGAATTCAAATAGTTCATTGATGGTGTCAATGGGCACATAATCATCAGGAATTGGGGCATGGCCGTATTTCCGATCGGGAAAATGATATTCACAATCGTAGCGCATTAATTGATCCTCAATATCTCTTTCAAGAATAATATTCTGACCGGGTTCATAATTGATCGCAAGTTGTACTACGTTATAAAATGGATTTCGATGGTTTTTGCTAAACGCCCAAAGATTTTCCATATATCGTTTTAAAAACAGATCCCGAAGCGCGGTATCTTCTTCTAACATTAATAGGGCGAATGTAATGTGGGTTCCAAATGCAATCGCATAGTAATTGGAAACCGACTCGCTTTTACTGGATTCAGTAGACCAATAAGCATAAAATTCTTCTGAAGTATAATGATAATACAATTCTTGATATTTCGAAGGTATGGCAAGTGCGGCCATTTTTAATAAGAGACTTCCCCATACGCCTCCTTGTAATAATCGTGCGCGCTGGACGACTCCGGTGGGCCCACCATGCCAATCAATTCCGAGAAAGTTAGAATCAACCATATATTGGGCCATTTGATCGATCATTTTAGAAGCCAATTCTTGAACATCCGGCACCTTTACATATTTAAAAATGAGTCCTAAACCTGAATAAATACCACTGTATTCATCCAAAGATGTATAGCAGCGCCAGCGCCAGTTTGAATATATACCTGTGCCGTTGTGATGCTGGTCATTTTCAGAAAAGTAGAATTGAGAAATATTTTTATTTGCGGGATCTGCCCAACCCCTCGCCAGAATTCCAGAGTAATTTGGCCCTATTCCACCGTTGGGAACCGCCAACATCATGGACATTCCGTGAAGTAATTTTCTAATAACACGTAAAGAATTTTCTTCCAACGTTTCATTTTGTTCATTTAGAGCTGCAATATATTTAAAAACCCATCCTGTTACTGCTAGTCCGGTCCATTGTCCTCCGTTATCTGAGTATACATAATAATCCACTTCGGTGCAGTTATCGCTCGTAAATTTCGTATCGGTGGAAAAATTCAGCGGAATGTGGAATTCTTCGTAACGTCGATCGAAAAATTCGGCGACTTCACCCAATCTCGAATAATTTGCATTCACAAACTTATTTTCATCGGGAGCAGTATCAGTAAAGCTCACAATTTCATCAAACAGCTGAACACAATTGTTAATATAAACTCCAACAAAAATAGACGGTGATAATGTAATTAGAATCATCAAGATCCCTTTTATGCGGCGATTTTTCAAATCACGGATTTTCAAATTATTTTCAACTCCTGTTTAAACAAAAAGATGTATCTTAATAATTATAAAACACAAAAAAGCATTCTGGTAGACGAATATTAAGCAACTAATCCAACTAGGATTCCTACTAACAAAAATAGGATAACCGAGAATTCCGTTGGAACAATCTTCTTTTTCTTGTATAACAGAAGATT
Organism: Promethearchaeota archaeon; assembly: GCA_018238965.1. Taxonomy (GTDB): domain Archaea; phylum Asgardarchaeota; class Lokiarchaeia; order Sigyniarchaeales; family Promethearchaeaceae; genus Harpocratesius. The sequence continues at coordinate 10,332 of JABCSI010000065.1, read as the reverse complement.
TACTATCGAGGTAATTACCAGAATTATAACTAAAATAATCCAACGCATTTGATCGGTAAAATCATCCAACAACATCTTTGGAACTTGATAAAATAGTTCTGCAATGAAATATGTCAGGAATGGTTGTCTTCCAAACGCAACCAGATAAGGAATCTCTTTATCTTTGACTTCATCGGCCCAAACAAAAGGAATAATGGCTAATACTATAACGCCGAGCGAAATTAGTGCATATGGGAATGTTGCTAAACGTTTGTTTGGCGCTAATACGAGAATGTTGGTTAAGGCTGCAATGATCCAGAAAATTGCACCAACAATTAAATTCCCTGCTCCAAACAATACAAGGTTTTTAATTTTCTTCTTTGGCGTTTCGATACTTGTGAAAACGTATTCAGCCATCGAAGAGGCAATTAACACCACACCACAATATGTGAAGATTGTCCCGAATACTCCGCCATGATAAGTCAGCGAGGCATAATAATCGATATCGGTTATTAAAAGCAGAATTTCATATACAAACATCCATCCATAAGCCATGCCCATTCGAATTTTTGGCTCTTTAATAAAGAGGAATGGTAGAGCTATAAATCCCACGAGTCCTAACGATGGAACTACGTCCCATAAAGGAATAATGTAACCGACATCTTCATTAACAGCGAATAAAACACTAAAATCGAATCCATGTTCAACAAGCATCAACACATAGCCCAAAAGAAGTAAAAGACCATACCTTGATATGACTTTGATGATTGCGCTAAAATTTCCCCCTCTTTCCCGATGTTTATTAAAAGACAATGCGAACGATAATCCCAGAATGAAAAGAAAAGCTAAAGTTCCAACATCATAAAGGGTCATATACATCGCAGTTTCATCTGGATGACCGGATAAAAAGAATAAAATTGTTCCCTCCACTTCTTCCCATGGTTCAGTGAGTGTAATACACAGAGCCACTAAAATAAAACCGCGGGCTTGATCAATCCATCGCATTCGTTTAGAAGATTCATTGATATCCTTCAACAAGTTAAATTTTTTTTTTTTTTTTTCTACTTTCAACTCAGGTTCTGAAATAAGATCACCTTCTTATATTACATCGATGAAAGAATTTAAAAATGTTTGAAAAATATTTAGGTAACCAAATAAACCTTCTTCACCTTGACGGGATTTTACTTAACGGAAAAGTGATCTTTGGGTAAAATTGGTTCCTATCCTATTCTAACAATAAAATAAAAAAGGGAATTGTAAGATAAAAGATCCGCAACCTATGAAGAAAGAATCTTTGTCCCTATGGTTAAATCAAAGCGATTATCAACCAGTAATTGCCGGAGGGTTTCTACATTTCCTCCATCGGTAAGGCACACACTGAATCGACTTCTTTTCAGGATTTGGAGCGAAACTGCATCCAAGATCCGATACTCTCCCGCCGTAGCTTGGGTATTGCCACCCTGTCCATAAATAACTTCTTCCAATTGTGGGATAGATATCTCATCAAATTTCTTCGCATCGGTGTGTTTATGGGGATCCTTATCATAGATACCATCCACATCCGTGAGAATCACCACATCGGTGGCATTGAGAATTTCTGCAATTTGAAAGGTCACCGAGGTCGTACTTTGCCCTGGAATAAACCCCCCGGCCACAAGAATTTTATTGAATTGTGCAGCAATGGCAACTTCACTTGGATGAGTAATGGGCTTGGGATAAGCCTTCTCGCCTAATGCGGTAATAACCAAGGAGGCATTTAATTGTGAAGCACCAATACCGAATGTATCACATTGAGATTCATCGGCATGGAATTCCCGTGCCGCTTGGATATATATACGGGCAATTTTTCCTCCTCCGACAATTATTGCAGCAATATTGGGAGATTCTTGAAAAATAGCTGAGAGCTGGGTCATGATATCCGATCGGATGGAAAGATCGGAATCAAACAGTAACGACCCTCCCATTTTCACGACGATTTTACGGTTGACCATGGGTGTATATAGCGGGAAGATCGTAAAATTCTTTTGGTAGGGCGCATGATTGCATGTGAGGTGCGGGGTGGATTTCCGCCAAGAATTCTCGCCAAGGAGAATATAATCGATGGAGTTCAACACGAAAAATACGGTAAACAGGAGACCGAAGGTTGAAATTTGGGTGCCCCATCGAATATCGGGGTTTTTTCAAATGCAGAACCCCCAAATCACCAAGGAATCCCTTTCACCGGAGCAAATAGGTTCTCGAGGAGGAGGACCGGCTTTGACTGTATATGGAAAGACAACCATTGAACAGCATCCATGGGATAAATCTCAATCCATTTATACCGCTAATCCAAGAGAATCCGGTGAATCCAGTAGCACTTTGCACAATTCTTCCACCTTTCATTCCTTTCACAACGTTCGGTTTTCCATTTCAATTAACGGTCAAAACGCCACCAAAAGTGCTAAAACGTCCCTAACGGTTCTAAAATTAATGGATTCTCTCCTACCTAAAAATTCTTTAATCCATATTCAACATCATTTTGATTTACCTCTTGGGGCCGGATATGGATCCAGCGGAGCGGGTGCCTTGGGGATTGCTTTTGGGTTGAACAATCTTTTCCAATTAAATCTCACTCCCCTCGAGGCTGCAAAATTCGCTCATATTGCCGATGTTGAGAATCATACCGGATTGGGAACAGTGGCCGGACAATTTATGGGGGGATTAACCATTGTTTGCGAGCCGGGATTTCCATTTATTACACATCAAATTTCTGTTCCAAAGGATCTTTTAATTTGCATTGCCAGTTGGGGAGGGATATCCACTAAGCAGATATTAACCGATCCTGAATATCGCCAATTGATCTATCGTCAAGGAAAGAAAGCCATGGTCCAAATGCAAACCGACTGGAGTCTTGAAAATTATCTGGCGGTGTGTCGAAAATTTTTGGCAGATACGGATATGCTCAGTGGATTTGAATTACCTCAAATCAAGATGCTCCTTGAACAATTGAATCAGAAAACTTCCTATGGTGCGAGTTTGAATATGCTTGGAAAATCGGTATTTTGCTTCTGTACAACCGGAGAAAAATCGATCGTGGAACAATTAATGGGACAATTCTCTCCCACCTTCGGACCAAAGTTTATATCCGTGAGTGAACATGGGATTCTACATTCTAAAGCTAACATCAATTCTACTAGAAACTAAGGAAAGAAGGAAAGAGAAGGAAAAAGAAGGATAAAAACCCTAGATTGTAATATTGTCCAGATTAACAGATTTAATATGATATTTTAAAGCGGAGTATCCCTGCAATACCACCGAATGTTGAAATGAGCATAGTACCTTCTTCTGTTTCGGTGGAAAAGATTTCTACTTTCGTACCTTGAACTTCTGCTAATTTTCCGAGATCCTCAATTAGATCCATCTGTTTGCTCACTTGGAATGAGGTGGAATTGCATTCCGGACAATGGGCCACCCGATATTTCTCTTTGATATTCCTGCTCTCCTTTGGATTAATGGTATACATCTCCTCATACTTACATTGCTCGCAAGTTACCGTTACTCGTAATTTATCTACAGCTTCCGAGAGAATAAGTGTGTCTATCGCACCCATGTTCAAGCCTTTTCTAACAGCATTATCCCCGTAGACTGCCATGTCGGTATCCTTGGAGATTTCTGCCATGAATCTGTTGAATATTTTTCGTTCTTTTACATATCGGAGGTTTTCCAGTTTATCCTGGATTTTAATAACAGTTTCCCGGATTCCCGATTCACCCGAATAACTGACATCGACAAATCCAAGAATTTTATCCTTTATCCGGTAGTCTAAAACATCCTTTTTTACGAATCTCTCTTTGGTCATTCCAGCGCCGCTGACATAGATTCCCTCAAGATCATCCAGTTGCATAAAAATTTGATTGGCAAGTTCTCCGACGTGTTTATAAAACGCCTGTGCTCCTTCTTCGATAAGTCGCTCCAACCTACGTTGGGATTGTCCCCCTGCATTGTGTTTTCCATGTACGCCCGAAGTCATCGTTTTCGAAATTTCCAAATGACTTCCTCGGATCCATCCAATGGCTGCCTCTTTATTTTCAATATTGATGATTCCATAGGATCCCTTTTCTTGAATCATATTATAGAGGGGATCGAGTAAAAATCTAGGAGCACAATAATATTTGAAGGTAGAGACCTCTTCCGGTGGTTCGATGATATAGAGTTCTCCTTTTTCAGTTCCTGGTTTGCCATCCTCGGGGATTTGTCCAGAATACATGATTAGTCCGTTTGGAGGCACATTTTTAAAATTTCTCAATTGACCAATAATTGCTGTGATGCTATCGATGACGTTTTTACGATTTCCTTTGGATTTGATGTTGGTACTTTCACCGATTTCTTTTTTGAGATAGGAAATGACATCGAAAATCTTTTTATTGGGGGGTATTGTTAAGGAGATTAATGAAGTATGAAAACCGGATTTATTCTTAAGGATTTCTAGATTTTTTTTTAGTAAATAACGTTTATATTGGGATTCTTCGGATTTAGATTTTAATTTTTCAGACATTGCGGATTCCCTCCCTACGGTTAGTTTTTAATGAGGATATAAAGGAAATCAATCATCGAAGGATTATCAATTTTATTAATTTTTATCAATTTTATTATTTCATGCCATATTTCAATATAATATGACTGATGACGATGGAAATCCCCACGGAAATGCAGATAATAATCCAGATGGGAATCCAATAATCCCACAAGATCACCCTCGGGCGCAGTCTCTTCATTATCGCCATACTTTGGTAGAAGCCATGCATCAAAAGATTGTCACTCCATCAGGTCTATGTGCCCATGGAAGAGGGGAAGCATTTGATTATTTACTGGGAGAAATCACCACCCCTATTGCTCAGTCGGCAATTAAAGCTGCATTGGCGGCATTATTAATGGCTAAGCATCCTGTTATTAGTGTAAATGGGAATGTGGCTGCGTTAGTGGGAGAAGAATTAGTGACTCTCTCACATCTTTTGGATATTCCGCTTGAGATCAATATATTTTATCAAGCCCCTGGAAGATTGGAGGCGATTGAAGCATTAATGCGCAGTTTTGGGGCGAAGAATTTATTGGGGGTTGGAGATTTTACTCCAGCAATTATTTCGGAATTGTCATCCAATCGTCGGATTGTAGATCCAAGAGGAATATATAAAGCAGATGTAGTTCTTGTTCCCTTAGAAGATGGTGATAGAACCGAAGCTTTGGTTGCAGCGGGAAAATATATCATCACGATTGATCTAAATCCATTAAGTAGAACCGCCCAAAAGGCTAATATAACGATAGTAGATAATATCGTACGGGTCATTCCAGCTATGATAAAATTTGCTAAATCTATGAGAAACTTAACCAGAGAAGAATTGGATGAAATTGTGAATCAATTTGATCAACCGCAAAATCTTAAGCAATCGCTTGAATATATTATTAAATATATAAAAACTCACATAAACTAACTACCTTCCGATGCCGATTCAATTCAAGGACAAATTAAAAATGAGGGATATCACGAATCATAAATTGAGTTGCCAACCATGTCAATCCAGTGATATTCAATCAGTTATGGATATTAATGAGTCCACTTTACCTGAAAACTATCCCCTCTTTTTCTATGAACAAATATTGGAGCGATATCCGGATTCCTTTTTAATTGTTTCCTTGAAAGATCAGCCTTCTGTGAGAATTGGCTACATAATGTGGCGTATTGAGCGGGGGCCTTCTTCATTTGGTCTTGATTATGTAAAAAAGGGTCATTTAGTATCACTAGCAGTGCTACCTCGTTATCGGCGCCTTGGAGCAGCTTCACTTTTGCTCAAAGAAAGTATGAAAATTATTCAAAAATACAATGTTTCGGAGTATGTTTTGGAAGTAAGGGTGTCTAATACTGGGGCAGTTCGATTATATGAAGAAGTTCTTCAGTTTGAGAAGATCCGCATTATAGGTCATTATTATCGGGACGGGGAGGATGCTTTTTATTTGAGTCACAAATACGATCCCTTCAATCAAAATGCACCTCATTCAGTAGGAATGTTGGATGATGAAATATTTCAATATTATTATAAACATAATCAGGGGCATCTTTGTTATAAATGTCCAAATTGTCAACATATTTTGGTAAAGGGATTAAGCTATTCCTATCCTGGGAGCATTCATCCAAATGATCCTTCGATTATCAAATGCGCTTTTTGTAACCAGGATAATTCAAAATTTTCGATTTCACAAGGTCAGTTCGACATGCGAATTCTCAAAAAATAATAAACAGAAAACTACTAAAAATTTTGAATCTTATACCCGTTATTATCACTCTGTATGAATCCAATTTCACTTTTGAAATACCTGTAAATACTCGTTTTGAAAGAGCACAAATACATTTACAAGGCATTTAAAGTTTGTGAAATCCCGACATTAACTTTAAATATTGTACACAATTAGAAATTGTGTGATTGAGTCTTTTCAAAGGACATGATCACAAATAATTTATTACGAGATATCATCTGTTGAAGTTGCTTAAAATATGCCTTAAGCATACTACATTTTTTGATATCAGTGTGATACATTTTTCATCCATTGGCGCTTTTGTGCATCAATCATTGATTGAAATGGACGAAATAAAAAAAAATCACTCAACGTGCATTTCCATGCATGGACATTGGTCCCATGGCAAAGTTTTTACTCGTAAACCAACAGATAATTAAATTTTTTACGAGTAAATGTGGTAAGATTAAATGATTTCAATAGCTCTTCCCTGTAGTATAGTAATTTAAAATATTACAAGTAAGAAAAACCAATTAATAAAAACCGTAATTTTTATACAATGAAGTAAACGCGTAGTGGAACAGAGACATATCGTCTCTGATAAGTAATCAGGGCTCGTTCCTGATTAAGGTCCATACGCCTACGCTGCATAGTGGATGTCTCGGCTTAGTATCCGATGAAGGACGTGACAAGCTGCGATAAGCTCCGGGTAGGTGCACGTAACCGTGGATCCGGAGATCTCCGAATGTGACATCATGGTAAGGGTAATGCCTTCCCATTCCCGTTAGGGGAGGGGAACGCGCTGAAGCGAAGCATCATAATAAGCGCAGGAAAAGAAAGCAAATGCGATTCCGTAAGTAGCGGCGAGCGAAAACGGATGAGGTCAAACCGAATCCGCCGATGTAAGTCGGTGGAGATGTGGAGTGTGGACTCGTGTCGAGCCTATGTGAAGAAATTGAACCTTTCTGGAATGTTAGACCATAGAGGGTGACAGTCCCGTAAATGTAATTCACAAGGCTTATGGCGAGTATCCCGAGTAGCACGGGATGGTTGTTCCGTGTGAAGATGCCTGGTACCGACAGGCAAACCTAAATATAAGCTAAGACCGATAGCGTATTAGTACCGTGAGGGAAAGATGAAAAGCACCCAGGAATGGTTGTGAAAAGTGCCTGAAACTATGCAGTGAAGAGTGAAGCGGTCTGAAAGAAATAATGCTCCTCGAAGTTATAGCACGTGAGTGCGACGACGAGAGGAGCGGATCAGGATTGCTTCTTTATTCTCGAAACATTAGCCAGGGAGCTTATGTTAGTGGCGAGATTAAGGGGATAACCCCCGAAGTCGAAGGGAAACCGATACATCCGCAACTTCTTCGGAAGTGAGGGGTGTGGTGTGAAAGCGCCTATAGTCACTGATGTAATGCCCGAAGTCGGACGATCTAGGCCTGGTCAGGGCGAAGTGCGGGGAAACCCGCATGGAGGTCCGATATCGTTCTGACGTGCAATTCGTTGAGTTGAACTGGGTCTAGGCGGAAAAGCTAAATCTAGTCCGAGGATGGCTGGTTCCCCTCGAAGCTGCTCAAAGGCAGGCCTCATACGAGAGTGATTGTGGTGTAGAGCACTAATTCGCCTGGTACGGAGAGTAAAATCTTCGCCGGCCTCTTAAACTCCGAAGCTGCAATCCTTGTAGACTATGGGAGACGGCTTACCCGCGGTAAGCGTGGGTAGCGAGAGAGAAACAACTCAGACCTCGGTTAAGGTCCCTAAGTGTAGACTAAGTGTTAAACCGAATGGCGTCATTTTTCTAAGACAGCAAAAAGGTAGGCTCAGAAACAGCCACCCTACAATGAGTACGTAACAGTTCATTTGCTAAGAAAAATGGCCCAGAAAATGGACGGGGCTCAAGTCTACCACCGATACCGGGGGGCATACTCAGTAGAGAGTATGATCCGGTAGAGGGGCGTAGGGCTCGAGATAAAGTACGGCCGTGAGGTCGTATGAATCGTGCTCTAGTGCAGATCCTGGCAGTAGTAACAGCTGAGATACGTGAAAATCGTATCCGCCGAAAGGCCAAGGGTTTCTTGGCAATACGTCGTTAGCCAAGAGTTAGTCGTTCCTAAGCTCATTCTTAACCGTCTTGAGCGAAAGGGAAACAGATTTATATTTCTGTACTTGGAAGGTAGGTATTCGGTGACGAACGGTGGGTTGGTGACGGAAGTGGATAGTTCGAGCGGGATTGTCGTTCCCGTTTAAATGTATACCTCTGGGGTGTGCCTTTGCGGCGAGAACCAGACTAAAGCATGAATAGCCGCCTTAATGTGGGCGGTTCGAGACAACTCCAATTCCCAATGAAAAGCCAACACACAACGAACTTCTAAGACGTACCCAGAACCGACACAGGTGTGCCCAAGGTGAGAAGCCTCAGGCGTGTGGAATTACGGGTTGTTAGGGAAATCGGCAAAATGGAGCGGAACCTTCGGAAGAACGCTTGCTTGGAGCCTTTGCGTAAGCGAGGGGCTCTAAGTTGCAATAACTAGTATCACCCGACTGTTAAATACAAACATAGCTTTCTGCAAGACCGAAAGGTTGTGTACAGAAAGTGAATCCTGCCCAGTGCAAGTCAGTCAAAACCGGGTCCAACCGGAATAAGCTCTTGTAAACGGCGGGAGTAACTATAACTCTCTTAAGGTAGCCAAATGCCTTGTCGTATAAGTAACGACGTGCATGAACGGATCAACGCGGTGGTAACTGTCCCAACATCCTACTCCGTGAACCTACAGGACGGCGAACGGTCCGTCAAGTACCATTGGGAAGAGAAGACCCCATGGAGTTTTACTGCAGCTTATTCTTGACATACTCTGCTACATGCAGAGCGTAGCTGGGAGCGGCGATACTGTACTTTCGGGTGCAGTGGAGCATCAATGGAACACCAGCCTTGTATTGGGGCATGTCTAACTCGCAAGTCGCTTGCGAGGACAGGTGTAGGTGGGCAGTTTCGGTGGGGCGCCAGAGCTTGGAAAAGATATCCAAGCTACCCTAAGGTCAACTCAACCGGGACAGAAATCCGGTGAAGAGTGGAAAGGCAAAAGTTGGCCTGATGGGACCCTCGACAGCAAGGGGTCCCGAGACGAAAGTCTGGCTTAACGATCTTCCATTTACCTTTGGTAGGTGGTGGAAGTGATAGAAAAATTACCCTGGGGGTAACAGAGTTGTCGCAGGCAAGAGTTCCTATCGACCCTGCGGCTTGCTTCCTCGATGTCGGCTCTTCCTATCCTGGCCATGCAGCAGTGGCCAAGGGTGGGGCTGTACGCCCATTAAAAGGGAACGTGAGCTGGGTTTAGACCGACGTGAGTCAGGTCGGATTCTATCTAATGGTATTGTTGGGAGTTTGAGAGCAACGTGCGTCCAGTACGAGAGGAACAACGCGCGGTCGCCTCTGGTGAGGAGTTGTCCGACAGGGCATGCTCCACAGCTACGCGGCAAGTCATAAGTGCTGAAAGCATCTAAGCACGAAGGACGCCTCGAAACTAGACTCCCATTCAAAAACACAAAGTCGTAGACGAACTTAACAATCTTGCACCGAGTTGCCGCTTGGTGTGAGCGTTGAGCGAGGACTACGCGACCGGGGGCTGGCGACAGCAACCGGGGGTTTAAGACGAGTTCACCCGTAAAAGACGGGGTAGGTGAGTCTGGCGGTGTAAACACGAAGCTTCGGCGACGTGCGTAGCCGGCCGATCTCAATCGAACGAGTGTTTGGACTGGAAAAGGAACATCAGGGCCCTGGCTTTGAGTTTGTCGGATGGATGGCTGCGTAATGCAGGGTATTCATCGCTCAACGACAGGAAACGGTGTTCGTCATTGTATGTAACAATTATTTATAGGGAAACCACCTTCGGAGAAAGGGGGTGTGTCGGTGCAACGTGACTTTGCCATGAGAACTTTGCTTTTTCCTTATCTCCTTGATTTGGATGAGCAATTGCTCATTTGAAGGCATAACTACCACTTCTTTTTAGAGCGGTAAATTTAGATTAGGGTCGTTTATAATTGAATAATCGAGGATAGGGCTAATAAAGTAGCCAATTTCTTCCTT
>JABCSI010000313.1 GCA_018238965.1 Promethearchaeota archaeon | reverse complement strand
GGGAAAATAGCAGATAAATGAAAAAAATGGGGTGTCAGAAAGCCCCCAACCTTGTTTTACTCTGTGCGGTCAGTTTCTTTTGACCGACAGATAAAATGTAGAAATAATGAGAGAAAAAAAATTATTCCAGAATTTGGGCTTCTTGCAATTTACGGAATTGGGCCGGAATCATAACAGGTGTTTGCATCTCGGCGGGAATCTTGATTGAATGCCTAGTATCGTATTTTTGCAAGAGATCGACCATATCGCGGCGCATGAGATCCGTAAACCATTTTGTATTAGCGTAATTGTCATCTAGTCCCTTAGGAGGATATCTGGGCTCCCCGATATATACATTGATCCGGTCTCCAAACTTGCACTTGTAGGAATTCGTAACCACACAAGGAACATAAGGAATGCCATATTCGAGACACAAACGAGCCGCTCCCGTGTGAAATCGACCTAAACTTCCGTCTCTGGATCTTGTGCCTTCCGGAAACATACCCACCATCCGACCCATATCCAATTTCTGGCGCATTAGCCGGATGGCATTCTGATCCGATTGATCCCGTCGCAGGGGAATGCTGCCGGTGCATTGGAGAATCATGCGAAAAAAAGGAATGTAATAATTCTCAATTTTGGACAACCAATGCACTTCCCTAGGAACCTGCGAACCCGATAGAAATGGATCGAACAAATTACTATGATTAACTATAAATACCCCCGCACCTTTTATCGGAACATTTCCTGCTCCGGTTGTTTTCCCAGGAAAAACTTTCGATTTTAGTAACCGAGCAAGTTTCCATACAACCCAGAATGTTTGGTCGTCCAAGAGCTCCAAAATTCCCAATTTACTGTAGAATTTACGCAAGTATGGGATAAGATAGTCGAAGGGATTGTATCGAATCAGGTGTTTGATATATTTTTTCATTATGCCGCTCATGATATCACCAGTCCCAATTCTTCGATGGAAATTTATATAATTGATTGTAGATTTGGTCAAAAAAATATCTAGACAATAATATCAAATATTGCTTATACTCATTTAAAGATTCTTCTTTTCGAATCGAGACCCACATGTCATACTTTGGGGGAAAAATATAAGATTGGGATGAAAAATATTAATCCTATTCTACGTAAATAAAACCACTACCAAGAATAGTCCTTTCTTCTTGTTCACATAATATTTGCATGATAAATAATGATTAATTAGGGGAAAAGAAGAGAAAGGGAGGAATTGAATAAGAAGCGAATAGTACAAGATGGTAAAAGAAAGGAAATTGAAAGGAAAAGAGGGGTAAAGAAAAAATTATTCTTGAATTTTTTGGGCCTGTAATTTGCGGAATTGGGCCGGGATCATTACCGGAGTCTGCATTTCGGCTGGAATCTTGATTGTTTCATTCTTATCGTATTTTTGCAAGAGATCCACAATATCCTTTCGCATCATATCGGTAAACCAAAGGACATTGGAATAAGTCAATTCGATTCCCTTAGGTGGATAACGTGCTTTACCAATGTGAACATCGACTCGGTCGCCAATCTTGCACTTGTAAGAGTTTAGAACAACACAAGGAACATAGGGAATGCCGTATTCGATGCACATTCGAGCCGCACCGGTGTGGAAACGTCCCAAATTACCGTCTTTGGTGCGAGTTCCTTCGGGGAACATACCAACCATTTTACCCGCTTCGAGCTTCTCACGAATCATGCGAATTGCATTTTGATCCGATTGGCCGCGTCGCACCGGGATACTGCCCGAGGCTTGGAGTAAAGGTCGGAAAAAGGGAATATAATAATTCTCAATCTTGCTTAACCAGTGCACTTCACGGTGAACATGACAGGCCGATAGAAAAGGATCAAACAAATGACTGTGGTTAGAAACAAACAGACCAGCGCCCTTCATGGGAACATTTGCTCTCCCAGTGCTCTTGCCCGGAAAGAATTTCTTCTTAAGGATAACGACTAATTTCCACATAAACCAGTAAGCTCTACGATCCATATAGTCTATCAAACCGATTTTTCGGTAGAATCTTCTCAAATACGGATTAAAATAGTCGAAAGCGTTATAACGGATTAAGTGCTTGATAAATTTCTTCATTCTACGGCCCATGTTGACATCAATCTCAAAAATTTTTTAGCTAAAAAAAGATCTATATGTATTAATAAAACATTGATAACATTCTTTATAAGATTTTTTCATCACTATCATACTGGTAGTCTTCGGATTAATGTTGATGGGAAATTTAATAAGATTTGATAAGAAAAATAATAAACCTTTGCGCTGCAAACGAAATTATCACTTAGGATATTTGAATTCTTCTGGCTCCAAAAGTAATATAGGATTATAATTTCACCAAAATTACGGGATGGAATAAGTAGATTATATGTAGAGTATATGTTTAGAAGAATAGTCTTATCTACAGAAAATGGAATAACTTACAATTTTACTTAAAAATAGAACACGAAAAAGTGCAGATAAAAGCCAATTGCCCAACACACACCACCAAACATTAACCAAAATCCTTCAGGCCAATCTCTCTTTTCAAGAATACGTTGATCGAACAGAATAAAGGGGACAAACACAAATAGCATGGCAATAAAATATTGCCATTGGTGAATTCCCAAAAAGACGACCCCTTTTAACCCCTGTACGTAAAAAATCGTGCCAAAGATCACCATCGGAGTGTGTAGGGTTAAGCGCTCCAGGTATAACCAAATCTTGGTGGGCAGCGGGAGAGAATTTAAGGATAATTCCCGACATGACTCATTGGGAAGCACCGGAAGGCCTTTTTTTACCCGAACAAAGAAGGGGATATCATAGACCACAATCATGATCAACATCATGGGCGCAGCGCAAACAACAATAAGATTTAGAACAACACTCTGTAAATCGGCAACCATGGCTAAAAAGGTGTAATAGACCAATAAACGGCTCAAAAAGTGGCGCTCGAACTTCAAAGTGGACCGGAGGCAGTATTCCAACAGAAATATCCGAAATCCAAGGGCTATAATGCCTCCGATAATGACCGCCAAATTCGCCAAACTCATAGGAACTATCTCCCCTAAACGCGCAATAAATAATAAATACCTCCATGGAAATATATTCTTGAACCAAATAATGAAGAAAAAACCGTCACAGAACCCCACTAATGTCATTATTTACGGAAATAATGCCGAAATATTGACACAGATTCCCGATAATTATGTAGATTTGACGGTGACCAGCCCTCCCTACGATAAATTAAGGGATTATCAGGGATTTCGCTTTGATTTCCAAACAATCGCAGCGGAGCTGTATCGCATTACCAAACAGGGGGGAGTATTGGTATGGATAATTGGAGACAGCACGATAAAGGGCTCGGAGACGGGAAGTTCATTCAAGCAAGCACTATATTTTAAGGAAATAGGGTTCCTACTCCACGATACCATGATTTACCAGAAATCCGGGTTCGCATTTCCCTCCAAAAATCGCTATCATCAGATTTTTGAATTCATGTTTGTTTTATCGAAGGGTAAACCTAGGACCTTTAATCCCATTAAAGATAAGCCCAATAAATCCCAATATACATTTTCTAAGAAACGGCGCCACAAAGACGGAACCATGTCCCATCAACAGGATACATCCAGAATTTCCGTTGAGGACTTTGGTATGCGCTTTAATATTTGGCGGTATAAAACGGGACGCCCCCACACAACCCCGGATGATGCGGCCTATCAACATCCTGCCCTGTTTCCGGAAAAACTTGCGCGGGATCATATTCTTTCATGGTCAAATCCCGGTGATATCGTGTTGGACCCGATGAATGGTGCAGGTACAACTACGAAAATGGCACATACCTTGGGAAGAAAATTCATCGGTATCGACATCTCCAAAGATTACTGTAAAATCGCCCTTGAACGCTTGCAATCCGTCAAATCAAAAGATCAAACAGAGCAAACAGAGAAATCTACCATTAATTCAACCATTTTAACCGCATTTCAATAAATTTTCCTATTGCACACTTCTGAATGTTTCCAAAGAGGGAAAGGCACAATTTTATATAGGTTCTCGGGCAAACAATCATATAACAATGTCCTCTCCTCCAGTTTCTCCCCCGATTCCATCGCCAATTGCCCTTCAGAAAATTCATAATGATGATGTTCGATCCGCCGTGTTTAAGGCACTGGAGGATATAGGGGCAGCAAAACTTGATTTCGACTTATCCCAATTTAAAGTGAAAAAGCTTGATCTTGATGCAGGTGCAGCGTCATTAGAAATTAAATTAGGTGACAAATATCCAAAATCATATCTGAATATTGGTGCCGGTGCCTCTGAGATCGTAATAAGAGTCCCGAGTAACTCAGGCTGTGATCTTAACTTAAGCGCAGTGCTTTCAGGTAAATCCATTTCGGGATTTGAGAAAATAGATCACGGACATTACAGAACTGATAATTTTGAAACTGCAGAAAATAAGATATATATCAATGTCGATGCCGCTGTATCAAGCTATACGATAACCAGGTATTAAAACCTG
>JABCSI010000064.1 GCA_018238965.1 Promethearchaeota archaeon | reverse complement strand
ATTTATTGATAAGATGGATGTAAAAAATGTCACATGATGATCGAATCCCAGAAATTGTATTTACAGATCCTGAATGGAGCTACTTCTATGCCCTAAAAGTTCTTAAGGGACATGATGATCGTCTTTTAGAAGCAGTTTTAACAGATCTTGAGTTGAGCTGCTTCTACGCTATAGAAATTCTTCAAGGGCATGATGAACGAATTCTGGAGGCGGTCTTAACAGATCCTGAATGGAGCTACTTCTATGCTATAGAAATTAAAGGCCACGATGATCGTCTTTTAGAAGCAGTTTTAACAGATCCCGCTTGGAGCTACGATTATGCTCATGATGTCCTTAAAGGGCATGATGAACGAATTCTGGAGGCGGTCTTAACAGATCCTGAATGGAGCTACTTCTATGCTATAGAAATTAAAGGCCACGATGATCGTCTGCTAGATGTGGTTTTAACAGATCCAAAATGGATCTGCGGCTATGCTCTTGGTGTTCTTAAAGGACATGATGATCGTTTGTTAGAGGCTGTGAGAAAAAATACCGAATACAGCTTTAATTATGCAAAATATGTTTTGAAAGGTCACGACAACCGCTTATTAGAAGTATTTATTGATGATCCAAAAAAAGTTTATGCGTATGTCCGGGATACATTTCAAGTGTTTGATATCAAGGGTCTGATTACCATATTTAATAAAAGAGATGATAATCCCTTATACGGAATAACATTAGAAATTCTCTATCGCAGATTTGTAAAGATAATCCCTCAGTTCGCATCTGAATTTCCGAAGATGTTAATTTCCCAGTTTTATGATATTTTGCAAATATCGAATATATATTTATAAGTGCGCAAAAATGTTTATATCATAGAGAATTTTCCGACGGGTGCGGAAGAGACCTAATAGAGACTCTCAACATGGATGCGCTTGAATGCTTAAAAACACGTCGGAGTATCCGTAAATTTCAGGATATTCCAATCTCCAAAGAAATCATAACACAAATTTTAGAAATGGGTCACCTTTCACCGTCAGGAAGTAATATGCAACCATGGAAGGTTATTGTGGTGCAATCTGAGGAATCTCGCCGTCAATTGGCTCAATTCTCTAAATACTCTTCAATGATATCTACAGCAGGTTGTGTGTTTGTCATATACTTAGATCACACGCAAAAATATTCTTATTTGAAGAATGTACAGAGTATCGGTGCGTTTTTCCAGTCTCTCTTGCTGGCCATTCATGCCGTTGGGTTGGGAGGTGTGTGGATCGGCGAAATTCTTAAGCGTACAGACGATGTGAATATATTCCTTAACATGGACAACCCGAAAATGGAACTCATGGGAGTTATTGCTTTTGGAACCCCTGATCAAAAGGGCTCTGTTTCACGAATCCCCCTGGATGATATTATTTTGCAATGGTTGTGAAATTCATTTATTTTGGTTTTAAATTTTTTTTGGGAAGATAAATATGAATTATGAATGATTAATCGCTATCCTTCTTCTCAAAATGAATTATAAAGGGTAGAATACAATGTGTGAATGATCGCTTTCCTTCATTTATCAAAGGATGGTGAAGAAATTAGGCTTATCAAATTAATTTTTTGTTGATTTTTGAAGTTATAACGAAGGCTTTGCAACATCGCTCCGCATGGGTAAAGGAAAAATCAAATCCATGTGCTAAAAACGAAAATTTTTTTTGCGTTTTCACTTTGAAGAACCTATCATGACCGAAGAACTAACCGAAGAAATCTTCGATCTTGCGATTATTGGTTCTGGACCAGGAGGATATCATTCTGCCCTCCGTGCTGCCAGTTATGGTGCCAAAGTCGCACTTATCGAGAAAGAAGAACGCCTAGGTGGTACATGCTCTAATTGGGGTTGTATTCCAACCAAGGCACTATATAGTTCTGCAAAAATGATTGCAGATATAAAGGAAAAAGCCGCACTGTTAGGTGTCAATGTAGGAGATGTGAGCTACGATTTCAATAAGGCCGTAGAACGCAAAGACCAAGTAGTCCGTGAATTAACTGCAGGTATTGCCCAGTTGTGCAAAATAAAAAAAGTGCAAATATTCAAAGGATTCGGATCCGTAGTCGAAGGGAACATTTACACCAATATTACGGTCAACATACACCAAAACGAGGGAACTAACGTTCAAATCAAGAGTAAAAGGGTAATTTTAGCAACAGGTTCCAAACCTGCAATGATCCCGGCATTCAATATTGATCACCAAAAAATTCTCGACTCGGACGATATTCTTCGCGCCGGATTCAATAAAATCCCTAAAAAATTAATCATTATTGGCGGGGGAGTCATTGGATGTGAATTCGCAAACGTCTTTGCTGAATTTGGAAGCGAGGTAACAATTCTTGAATATCTTCCAACTATCCTGGCCAATGAGGAAAAATTGATAGTCAAAACGCTCAAAAAGAAGTTCATCGCCCTTGGAATTGCGATCCATGAATCCAAGAATGTGCTCTCAGTGGATGCGACAGAAACTGGTGTTCGTGCCACCCTATGCGATGCAAGTGTACCCCGGGATGAAACAGATCAAGCCGAAAAACAGATTGTTGAGGCAGATATGTGTTTAGTGTCCATTGGACGCCAAAAATATACCGAAGGATTAGGTTTGGAGAATTTCCAAATAAATTTGCAACGTGGTTCCATCCCCATTAATCACGAAACAATGGAAACTAGTTTTCCAGGAATTTACGCCATCGGTGATTGTACAGGAATTTTAATGTTGGCACACTTCGCTTCCTATCAAGGAGATATTGCCGTTGCCAACATTCTGAGCAGCATCGGAGGTTTTGAGGGCGTCCATCCCCAGAAAGCCGATTTTAACACGGTGCCTGCTACCACCTTCACACATCCCAATATCGGAAGTGTGGGCTTGAGGCACAAAGAAGCTAAAGAAAAATACGAAAAAGTGTTAGTTGGACGATTCTCATACGCCAGTTCTGGGAAGGCCAAATGCATGGCGGAAGAGAATGGATTCATGATGGTCATAGCAGATGCCAAAACGGATAAAATAGTAGGGGCATCGTGTATCGGAGAAGCAGCACCGGAATTAATTTCAGAAATTTCGGTAGCCATGCGCCTTGGTTTAACTACTCACCAACTAGCCAGTGTAATCCACAGCCATCCAACCTTGAGCGAAATCGCGTTGGAAGCGGTTGAGGACTGTCATGGAATGGCGATTCATAAAGCGGGAAAACGCCGATAAACACGACTATTTTCCATGTTACAGATTTTAATTCATTATTATATTTTTTTTTTATTTTTCAACAACCTAATCACCAAATGTATGATTTTGATATTTGAATGATCATTTTAGATCACGAAAAAAACATACGACTACCATTAAAAAGCCATTTAGCGTTCTAATTTAGTAACCATGGCTGAAACAATAAATGAAGATTCTACCACTTCTCGCCCATCTATCACTTCTCATCCTTCTCCTCGCAAAACTTTAAACTTGGTCCATATTATATTCATTGCCTTGATGGCATCAATCAATGTAGGTTTGGATTTACTTCTCAGTCCCTCATTAATCCTTCTATTTTCCCATATTGTTACGGGGGTACTTATCATGGTGCCCATAAATTTTATTTTTATTTCCCTTACAAAATATTTAGTTAATGATAGATTCGGATCACTGACTCTATATATGATAATATTCGGTGCAATGGCAGCACCTACAACCTTTTTTGGAGTAATACCTGGTTTATATAAGATATTGGCAGGAGTGATGATCGGAATCAGCTTAGATATAGCATTTCTGATCCGAATCCGATATCTTCGACCCATTATTGGTGGGCTTATCGGGAGTATAACATGGTGGTTGACTTCCTTTACGGTTTGGACACTTTTCCAATTTCCGTATGTTGCCGGGTTCAGCAACTTATTTAATGCCTTCTGGAATATCAGTGGATTTATCACCCTTCCGGTGGTGGATGTTTCCATAAATATGGTGAAATTTGCCCTCATTTGCGGTATCACCTCGAGTCTTCCTACTATTCTCGCCTGTTTTTTTTCCTTCGGACTGTATAAAAAAATTGAACCGAGCGCTGTTTACAGCCGATTTACCCAGATGTAATGAAATGTGATTCCTATGCCTTCACCCACCAAAACCAGCCCAGTTCATAGCAACATTCCAATCATCGAAGTTCGAGATGTTTCATTTGGATATAACCATTCAGCACCCGTTTACGATCAAATCAGTTTTTCCGTTAACCCAGGTGAAATTCTTGGTATTGTGGGGCATTCGGGAAGTGGAAAAACAACATTAGCCTATTTACTCAAAGGAATCATCCCCCATTCAATTAAGGGTCATCTTTCTGGTGAAATTTTGGTTGATGGAAAATCCGTACGGCGCACGAAATTGCCTGATCTCGCCCGATGTATTGGGATGGTCTTTCAGGATTTGAATGCTCAGATCTTTAGTAACACAGTTTTGGAGGAGGTACAATTCGGGTTGCATAATTTCAAGCTCGACCTTGGATTGGCGGAAGTTGCATTGAAAAAGCTCAATATATGGCATCTGAAGGATAAAATTCCGATGAATCTTTCGGCCGGACAAAAACAAAGAGTTATATTGGCGTCAGTAATTGCCCTTTCGCCCAAAATTTTGATTCTTGATGAGCCCTCCATTCACCTGGATGATCTCAACAAGCAAGCACTCCGGGATTGGTTATTCGCTCTCCATGCTGAGACTAATATGACAATTCTAATTGCCAGCAATGATCCTTGGCTAATCGGGCAAATGTGTGAGAAAATCCTATTTATCGAAAATCAGCAAGTGGACTTAAAACAAAAATCGGATGTGATGGAACGAAAACAAATGTGGAGCTGGGCGTATGATAACAAGACTTCCCTATAAATTTCATATCCATCCGGGCATAAAGTTGCTATTATTTATTGGAATCAATATCGGAGCATTTTCTCAGCAATTTTTTAGATGGCGTTGGATATTATTCGCCCTTGAGGTGCTGTTGGTTTTCTGGACCAAAATGCCTTGGACTCGTTTTGCTGGTTTTGGTAAATTAATTCTGGTGAATTTTCTGGGTCTTTACTTGATTTTCTATTTTGCATTATTCGATTGGTGGGAAGCGCTATTGCAATTCGGGAGCTTTGCCCTAACGTTGGTGATCATGATTTTGGCATCATTTCTTTTCACCCATACCACACCCCCGATTGAATTGGTCTCTTTTTTGCGCAAAATTAAAATTCCTACCAAGGTTGTGTTCGCAAGTGTTATTGCCATATCTTGGTTGCCGATGCTAAGTCAAGAGCTCCATCACATAATTGTATACCAGCAAGCACGGGGCTATAAAGTCTCATTATTTCGGTTAGGGCCAATTATTATTCCCGCAGTTTTACACGTGATGGATTTGGCAATAAACCTGTCCATTTCGATGGAAAGTAGAGGATTTCACTGAAGTAATTTTTTTCTTAAATTTGATTTTTAATTTTATGAACATTTGATGGAATAATTCGTCTATATATTTTCGAAATTTCATTATATCATCATTAAATAGTTATTATTGATTTTTATTTCTTGAACATTATGTCATTTTCTGATAATGTCATTTACGATATTCGCAATTTCAATATAGAAGTGTTTTATACCACATAAAAATGTGGAGGATTACCCTGTCATGCACTCAAAAACCATCACGGAGATTCTAGTTCCGTTTCCAAGAGATGAACCTTCTGCTCTTATTCCAGTATTGCAAGCGGTTCAATCCGAATATGGATATCTGTCTGAAAACAATATATATGCAATTTCCGATCATCTTAACGTACCCAGTTCGAAGATTTATGGCGTTACAACCTTTTATGCGCAATTTCGACTTAAACCCCTTGGTCGTCATGTCATTAATCTTTGTCAAGGCACTGCTTGTCATGTTAAAGGTTCTGAAAAATTAATTCCTGTATTTGAACAAGAACTCAAATGCAAAGCAGGCGAAACAACCAAGGATGGAAAATTTACCTTCAATCTGGTAGCATGCCTTGGAGCTTGTGCTTTAAGCCCTGTAGTCAATATTGATTCAGATTTCTATGGAAATATTAAAATAGCCGACATTAAAAAAATTCTTCGGAAGTATGATTAAAATGGCAAAAACATTACCCCATTCTCAAAAACAACAACAAAAAACCCTTGATCGCAGCCCGATTCTTCTTTCCAAAGAAAAAATCGCTGAAGCACGACATATCGCAAACAAAAAGACTATTATTTATATAGGCATGGGCACATGTGGTCTAGCTTCGGGGGGCCAAGCCACGTATAATGCCTTTCAAACAGAATTATTGAAATATAAACTCGATGTCGAAATAATCCCCGTTGGTTGTATTGGTTCGTGCTTTTGCGAACCCATTGTGGACATCAAATTACCCGGGAAAGCTAGGGTGGTGTATAAACAAATTACGAGTGATAAGGTTATTGAAATCATTCAACGCACTTTACAACAGGAAGAAATCATCACGGATTGGGTAATGGGTAAATACACGGCCGAAGGCACCGATGTTGATTATCCTGAAATTCCGTTATTGAAAGATTTTCATTTCTTCGCTAAGCAAGAAAAATTCGTCCTATCACGGTGTGGAATTGTCAATCCCGAATCCCTTAACGAATACATTGCCCATGAGGATGGTTTCAAGGCTCTGGCAGATGTTCTTGAAACGAATGATCCCCAAAATATCATTGATGCTATCAAGAATAGTGGTTTAAGGGGTCGAGGCGGTGGTGGATTCCCAACTGGGAAGAAATGGCAATTTTGCCGGAATGCTCCTAGCCCCGATGGTAAGAAATATGTTATCATGAATGCAGATGAGGGTGATCCAGGTGCATTCATGGATCGTGCTGTGTTGGAATCAGATCCTTATTCCGCTATTGAGGGAATGATAATAATGGGCTTTGCGATTGGAGCAGACCAAGGCTTTATCTATTGTAGGGCAGAATATCCAATTGCGATTAAACATTTAACAATTGCAATGAACGAGGCACGGAATCGGGGATTATTGGGCAACAACATCTTAAATTCAGGATTCAATTTCGATATCGAAATTAAAAAAGGAGCAGGCGCATTCGTTTGTGGAGAAGAAACTGCATTGATGGAATCCATTGAAGGAAAACGGGGTATGCCGCGGATTAAACCCCCCTATCCAGCAATACGAGGTCTCTGGGGACGCCCCACGAATATCAATAATGTTGAAACTATTTGCCAAATAGCAAAAATTCTCAATTATGGGGCCGAAAAATATGCAAAATGGGGAATCGATCGATCCCGGGGAACCAAAGTATTTTCATTAACCGGAAAAATCACATTTGCGGGATTGGTTGAAGTGCCAATGGGGTTAACTATAAAAGATATTGTCGCAATTGGAGGCGGAATCCCAGATGGTCATAAATTCAAAGCAGCACAAATCGGAGGACCTTCCGGAGGTTGCATTCCCAGCCACCTGATTGAAACTCGTATAGATTATGAAAAACTCAAGGAAGTTGGGGCAATGATGGGTTCAGGCGGGTTGGTAATTATGGATGACACTACATGTATGGTTGATACTGCCCGATTCTTCATGAAATTCATCCAAGAAGAGTCCTGTGGTAAATGTATTCCTTGTCGGGAAGGAACGCGAAGAATTTTGGAAACACTAACTAAACTTACACAAAAACCCAAAAATGATGCCGAAGTAGTCGATCGAATGAAGAATATGATGAGTTTGGAAACACTTTGTAGTGTAATAAAGGATACCGCTCTTTGTGGCCTTGGTAATAGTGCTCCAAACCCGGTATTGACCACATTAAAGTATTTTCGGGACGAATATGAAGCACATTTGTATGAAAATGAATGTCCTGCCAAATCATGTATTGGTCTTCTCAATTTTAGAATAGATGCCGAAAAATGTATAGGATGTGGATTATGTAAAATGCATTGCCCAAATAATGCAATTTTGGGAGAAAAGAAGCAAGTACATTATATTATTGAGGAAAATTGTATAAAATGTGGCCTCTGTGAGTCGAATTGTAAATTCGCAGCGGTAATTTTAGAATAATATTTCAAAAAAAATTGAGGTAAAAAAAAAAATGGCAAGTACAGAAGCAAAACCTACCCAAGCTAACTCCATTATGGTATGGATAAATGACGAAAAAATCACTGTATCCCAACCGAAAACCAAAACTATCTTACAGGTCGCTCGGGATCACGGATTTCACATTCCAACTCTATGTTATCTCCCAGAAATTACCCCCACAGGCTCTTGTCGCATTTGTGTTGTTGAAGTTGAAGGATACCCCAAACCAGTTCCGGCTTGCAGTACCCTTGTGAGTACTGGAATGAAAATTTTCACAAACACACGAAAAATCCAAGAAATCCGAAAAGTAATCGTTGAATTACTGGTAGCGAATCATGATATGGATTGTTTGTACTGCGTACGCAACGGAGATTGCGAATTGCAAGAATTGGCTCAAATTTATGGATTGCGGGATCACCGATTCATTGGGTCTAAACGGCAAAATCCCCTTGATCAAACCAGTATGGCTCTGGTTCGGGATCCAAATAAATGCATTCTTTGCCACCGTTGTGTAAAAGTTTGCAGTGAAATTCAAACGGTAAATGCAATCGATGTTACCAAACGCGGTTTCGACTCTATAGTTTCCAGTGCTTTTAATAAATCCATCCATGAATCGACTTGTGTGCTTTGTGGACAATGTGTTAGGGTTTGCCCAACCGGTGCACTGACGGAACGTAGTTCTACTGTAGAGGTGCGTGAATATATCAATGATCCGGATACTATTGTCACGGTTCAGGTAGCACCCAGTATATCGGTGACAATTGGAGAAGAATTTGGTTTCCCGGTAGGCACAGATGTTACGGGTAAATTGGTAACTGCCTTGAAGCGGATGGGATTCGATGCGGTCTTTGATACTGTTTTTGGGGCCGATTTGACTATTATGGAAGAAGCGAATGAATTGGTGAAGCGGATAACCAATGGTAAAACGCTCCCAATGATCTCCACCTGTAGCCCCGGTTGGATAAAATTTATGGAAGGGGAATATCCCGATTTGATTAAATACATGTCGAGCTGCAAATCACCTATGAGTATGCAAGGGGCGATTATTAAAAGTCACTGGGCGCAAAAATCAAATATCAATCCCAAAAAAATATTCCAAGTAGCAATTATGCCATGTATGGCCAAAAAATTTGAAGCAGATCGATCAGAATTAGTTAATGATGGCTTACAAAATACAGACGCAGTATTGACTACCAGAGAATTAGTTCGGGCGATTAAAAAATACGGTATAGATCCCCACAAACTCCCAGATTCCCAATACGACGATCCCTTAGGGGAAAGTACAGGTGCCGGAAAGATTTTTGGGGCTGCAGGAGGTGTGATGGAGGCTGCCCTGAGAACTGCATATTGGTTGGTGAATAAGAAAAACCTACCCAAGATGGAAATAAACCAAGTTCGTGGTATGGAACATATAAAAAAGGTTAAGATTCAGATCACACCGGATCTTTCTGTTAATTGCGTTGCTGCAAGCGGACTGAAAAACGCCCGTGTAATTTGTGATGAACTGCGGGCGGGAAATCCGAATGATTACCATTTTATTGAAATCATGGCATGCCCTGGAGGATGTATCAACGGCGGAGGTCAACCTAGAGGGTTGGATGTTGAAACCGTCAAAAAACGAGCGGAAGCCCTTTATAAAATTGATGAGGGTGCCAACGTGCGATTATCCCACGAGAACACTTCCGTTCAGCGATTATATTCTACCTTCTTAAAGGAATTGGGAGGAGATAAATCTCATCACCTGTTGCATACTCGGTATTATCCGCGTAACGAACGTCATCAAGGATGTGGTATATAATGGAATTTGGATATACAACCATTTTACTTATCCATATGGAGGATTCTCCATCGATCGGAAAATTTAAAGATATTTTCGAAGATAAAGGATTTACATTGTATCAAGTAAAGACTATCGATGAAGCCTATCAAATTTTAGGATCCCAAAGCGTGGAAATTATTGTTCTGGATATGGATTCCAATTATGAGCAAGCATTTCGATTTCTCCATAGAGTTAAACGAAATAGAAATTTAGATCACATCTTTTTGATTGGACTTTCAGGTGCCCATAGTCAATATGGCATCTATATTAATGCAACCACACGAGAAGAACGCAAATGGCTTAATTGTGATTTATTCGTTCACAAGCCGTTAAATGCGATGTATCTATACAAATTGCTTAAAAAAGAAATTGCAATCTTGCAAGGTATAGATGGCACTGCGCTGGACTCCGCGGATGAACCATGGTTATGAATTAACCTAACACAATTTCAATTTTTTTCAATTTTTTAAAGATTAAATATTATGAAAAAAATTTTATTCTCATTTTTGGGATTTTCAGATATTATCTGATTGATTATTTTTCATTTAGAGTGTAGTGTGGGAATCCTTGACATCTTTTTTTATTACTTTTGCTTGTAATTCCTCAAAATATCGATTTCCTTCTTTTGTGACTCCAGTGCCTGGAAACGCTCCGAATTGATCGTATTCTAAATATCCCTCTTCTACCAATTCTGCAATCAATTTGTTTGCTTGGTTAAATGTGAGATGTTCTATATCATTTAAATAATCCTCTGCAACTAATTCACGCAAATAGGGAACCTTAGTGCGCCGGATCACGCCCAAGTGAAATTTGAAAAAGCGATATAAAACGTCCTCGGATATTTCCTTGATAGGAACCTTACCACCGGAAGTGAGATCTTGGGTTTTTCCCCAAACGTATGTTTTTTTCTCCGGAATAGAAGACAAAGGAGATTCCGTCGAAATAGAGCCGAATACAGCCTTTAGTTGTTGAAGGAGTGATTTCCCTTGGTCTGCAAGAAAAGCCCCTGGAAACGCTCCATGCTGATCGTAGGTTAAAAGTTCTTCTTCTTGGAGGAGTAATAAAAATCTCTCCGCTTCGGGATAGGACATTGTTAACGAGGTTGTCAAAAAGTCAACTAATACCAAATTTCGAACATAGGGGGCTCCTGTACTTCTTTCAATACGATCTACATAATCCAAAAACCGATACAAGCGCTCGTTAAGTTGATCGGATAAATCGAGTAAATTGAACAAAGGTGAAGGGCACATTGTATATTATAAAATGTATCGATTTAAATTTAATTTTGTGAAAAATTCTTCAGAAACTCCGGATATTGGAAAACCATTTCGTGAATCTTGCGAATTTCTGCAATCCCATGTTCTTGGAACGTGAACGCAGTTTTAATAAAATAGGCTTTTCGTAGTGGCTGCTTTGAAACAAAAACGGCATGAACATCCTCCGCAAATCGAAGATATTTAGAAGGTGCTTTTTCCTCCAGATAGGGATGCACGCTGGAATAATCAATCTTTGGATTCAAATCTTGGGAAGAAATGGATGAATCGTAGAGGATACTTGAAAGAACGAGAATTAAAACACACACATAAAAAACAGAAGAATTTGGACACTGGTTAAAATCCGTTTCCGTAAATAATGCCCAATATTCAGCCAAACTTTTGCTAAGTAATGAATGGATTTTCTCAAAATGTTTTTGTGGCTGTTTTGAAGTATATTCTGCAGCTTCAAGATACAGTGTGCCAGAAATGAAAAAATTCTTATTTTTGTGTTGAATCCCGGCATATTGGGTTAAATTTTTCTGCAATTGCATGTAAATGGAAGAGAGGTCCACACCCATTTTTTCACCTAAGGCTTCAGCATTAATCAAATTAAGAATTCCATATTCAAAATCATTAATTCGCAATGCACAATTGCTAGATTTAAGAAAAAGTTCACTGGCTTTTTGATATTTTAGGAGATCTTCGAATAATTTTGCCGCATCCTCAAAATTCACGGCAGCATCGTAAAATTTCTTAGCATGATGGTAATAATTGCCAGCTAAAAAGAAACAACTGGCTGAGTCTATTACATTTCCTTTAATCTCACTGTAACACAATGCAGCACCTCGGTAATAGGAGCCAATCTGAGCATAATTCAGTTTTCGCTTCACTCCATCGTTGGCTAAAGCCAAATAAACTCCCGCTTCTTTCCGAGCATAACTTTCGTATTTTTGAAGTTTGTCTAATTTATCATACATATTTTTTATTATCTGATAAATTTGAGACAAAGGGATGAAATCATCGTGGATTTCGTAAAATTCGGCTTCTTTTGCGAAATAATCAATTGCTTCGTATAAAATATTATCTGCCTTAGACGAATTTTGAAGAACTAGAAGGCTTCGATGAATATCGAAATAACTGTTGGTAATGACTGAAAAATCTTTGATTTTTTTGGCTATTTTCAAAGCTTGTTTGGCGTGCTGGAGAACATCATTCCATTGATCCACCTTTTCATAAAGCATCGCCAACATCTGGTGTTTCCCGCATAATTCTCTCAATTCGCCTTGCTGTTCCAGCACTGGAATAATTTGTGAAATTATCGATATCCCCTGTTGAATATACTCAACATACTTGGGACGATCTTTAAGTTTTGTTAAATATATGGAGGCAATTTTGATTAAAACATTCGTAGCATCATGAAATGCCTCGCGGGATACAAGAACGCGGAAATACTCTTGGTAATAATCGATAACTTGGAGGTATATCTCTTGGGCTCTTTCTACATGGACCTGTTCCAGATAATATGCAGCAGAATATAATCTTCCAGCTGCCTCATAAAAATCATGATTTTGGGCGATGTCATTGGAGGAGGAAATCAAAAATGCGAGTAAATCATAGAGTATTCCTTCCTTTTCTGCCGAGTCTGATGTTTGCTCAATATGTTCAAGCGCCACCTTCACATGCCTAATTATGGCTTCTTGTTCGGCAAAAATTTGATTATCGTCCATCATACTCAAAGCTCTCGAAATCCTTCAGATTTCCCCACTAATATTTCTACTGAACCTTTGATGGCTGAAAAAACTTTATTTTTAACCAAGTAAAATTGATTTAAATTTTCAAGACAATATTTATATATATAATCAGTAAACAATTAAATTTTTTTCGATTTGACACCTCATCTCTCTTCTATTCACCATCAATCGGTATTTTTACAAAAAACCCAATTTAATAAATTAGACACATGTTTCTATTTTAATCACACAATATTCGAACCGACGGAGGGTCGGACCTCTTTTCCACGATTTTGGGCATTGTCGCAATTTTTTTCGTCTAGCTCTCTCCAATTGCCAGCAATTATATACCCAATAGCGCACAGAAGTCATTAAAAACTTTCGTGCATTTGTTCGAGCATTGGAAGGGGGTGCAATTCGATTTAGATCGCGGAAGCCTGTTTCTATTTGCCATCGTTTAAGATATCGATTAAAAATCTGCACCGCCCACCCTTGTTTTCTCTTCTTTCCTTTAGGAGGTTGGTAGGTTGTAAGCATAACCATTAATTCTTTTAAACAATCCTTTTCAGATTTTGTTTTAGTTAAATATTCCGTGCGGATTTCCCGTAAACGTCTTCCCTGCCCATTGGTGATTATTAACCATATTTTCATTCCAGTTTTCTTATAATTCTTTGCAGGAGCACCTTTGATCGTGTATGAAACGATATAATCCTTTCCTGTTTTGAGATATTTTACGAGAATTCGTTTAATGGGGGCAAATTTTTTATAAGGACCAATATATTGAATATGTCGTATTTCCAATTCTGTGAGAAATTCATAGGTTGGAAACCACCGATCCGCAAGGACGTGTTTGATTTTGAATCCTTTTTGTAGCAACCAGTCGATTGTATCTATTATAAAAAGAACATTGGAATGTTTCTTCTTGATTATATCCACTCCACAATAGAGATACGTGCTCCCGCTTTTGATCATCACCCCTAAATACTTTCGTTTCCGTTTAGTTCCAGGACCGTTATGACCTTGAGTAATGTACTGATTTTTGGGGTACCTATCTTGTCCATAGTACCATTGATCAGTGTTATCAACAATAAATTCGAGTTCCCATGAGATCAATTTATTTTCTAAGGCATATTCAATTTGTTGTTCAAAAATATATTGATTTAGGTTATCAATCAAATATTTGGGAAGAGTAGAGCGATATTTTCTGACTTGATCTCCATTTGGACACATTCGTTCTTTTCTTTGATATTTTCCTTTGTACTGTTTTGGAAATATTTTTCGTCGTTGATGATTTTGGGAATTCTCCCACCTAAGTTGATTCAATTCATCCGATGCTTCATCAAGGGACACATTTGAAAAGGCGTGGAGGAGGAAAACTTGCCAATGGTCAAGCGCCCGATATTTTGTTCCACATTTTTGTGATAAATGAGCTTTTCGAAGGCAAAAAAGTGCAAGATTTTTTAGATATGCCAACCAATTTTCATATGGAACCGATTTTTCTGCGTTTTGGGGGATCAGACCCATTCCGCTTGTTGCTGTTATGGTCATAATATCAAGGAAGAATCGGGACCTCTTAACCAGTGTTTCGGAAAGTCTTCGATCTGAACACGTTCAACGTGTCGCGGGACCTGGGGCAGCAAACCGTCGCGAATTTCCCGTTAGACCATCTATTCGAACCATCAATGAAAATGGAGATTGGTTGCTTGAAGAATATAAGACGAGAACATCTGAATTGAAGAAAGATATTGTTA
>JABCSI010000312.1 GCA_018238965.1 Promethearchaeota archaeon | reverse complement strand
TTCCTACAGAACCGCCAGTATTGCAATAACTGGGATTTAGTTGACAATACGGTTTATAAAACTCTTGGACCATATTTAATGGATAAGGATAAATCTATTTTGTATGGTTTTGCCAAGGATGGTACCCTTTGGGAGCAGCGAATCGCCATGATCACCACGTTTTATTTCATAAAGGAGAGAAAATTCAATGATGCGCTCCAAATTGCCGAAATTCTGCTTCACCATGAACATGATCTGATCCATAAGGCAGTGGGATGGATGTTACGGGAAATTGGGAACCGTCATCGACCAACCGAAGAAGAATTTCTTCAAAAACGTTATCAAACCATGCCCAGAACGATGTTGCGGTATGCCATCGAAAAATTTGAGCCCGAATTACGCCAGAAATATCTTAAGGGAAAAATTTGAGCCCCGATTTTTCTTACTATATTTATTTAAAAGGAAATAAATGCACATAATATTATCATGAGTACTAAAATTTCAAAAGAATCGATTGACGAAGCTACTCAGCTTATTTCAAAACTGGTGCAAAACAAGTGCATTAACCCCCCGGGAGATGAAATGAAGAGTATTCGTATGATTGAAACCCTTCTAAAATCAAAGGGAATTGAATGTAGTGTTTTTGAAACAGCCCCAAATCGTGGAAATCTTGTAGCCCGTATAAAGGGTTCTGAGGATGGCCCCAAGTTAATGTTTGGTCCAGCCCATGTGGATGTGGTGCCGGTTCCAAACCCTGAAGAATGGTCAGTGGATCCCTTCAGCGGAGAAATCAAAGATGGATATATTTGGGGTCGTGGAACAATGGATATGCTATTTATTGTTGCAACCCAAGTTCAAGCATTTATTCAACTCCATAAAGAAGGGATATCCAAGGGAGAATTGATTCTATTTATTGTATCCGATGAAGAGGCAGGCGGAACCCATGGAGCAAAATGGATGATGGAAAATCACCCCGATCTTATCGAAACAGATTACTGCCTTACGGAGATGGGCGGTGCTTTTCTGGATGATGGAAAGGTCGTTTTTATGATAGGTGAAAAAGGAGGAGCGTGGAAGCGAATACATTTTAAGGGAACTCCTGGTCATGGATCCATGCCCTACGGTAGTAACAATGCTGTTGTAAAAGCATCTAAAGCCATTCTCCGGATTGAAAACTACTGCGATAACAAAATTCCGCTGAGAACTGAGTATCTGGGATACCTCGCCGATGGCTTAGGGATGGGAAAAGTCCAAAAATTCATGTTAACCACAAAATCCCTTTTGCCTTTGTTGTTAAAACTAACGAGGAAAAAAGATCCTGATACCGCCAAGATTATCCACAGCCTAAGCAGGATGACCATGTCTCCCAATATGGTACAGGGAGGAATGAAAGCAAATGTAATCGCAACCAAGGCTTCAATTGTGGTTGATATCAGAACACTTCCCGGCCAAGATCATGAATATGTTCTAAAACACTTGAATAAAGCCTTGGGTGATCTTGCCGATGAGGCAGAAATTACCCAAATGACAGAGGAAGATGGAGGAGTGAATTCCAAAGGAAATGCAAGCGATCCTTCATCGGAATTTGTTTCTTTACTTGAAGAAGCAATCGGCATGGAATTTCCCGGCTCAAAGTTGGTCCCGTTCTTAATGCCGGGGGTGACAGACATGCGATATTTTAGAGAAAAGGGTGTTCAATCTTATGGATTTTCTTTATTGGATCCAAAAACCACGACCAAGGATATGTCAAGTTTACCCCATGGAACCGACGAAAGAATTAGTGTGAAAACTGTTGAGCTTACCTTTAAGGCGTACTATAATATTGCAAAACTTACTCTTTAGGTTCAAATATTTCAGAATTTACATTTTTTTTGGTAATTTTTTTTACCTTCTGAGGGATGACACCATAGTTTATTTCGAGATTTCCGCTTGAAGTTGTTCTTGAAAGTCTCGAACCCTTTTTGTAAGTTTTTGCCCTAATTCCTTCGAGGGAGGTAAAAGAAGTAATTCTTCGAGTTTAAATAATTTATCGTGGCAATGATGGATGACACTTCCGATATCCCCTCCGTGGAGTGCTTGATATGCACATACTCGATAAATTCCGACCGCACCAAGTGCATCCAACTTATCGGCATCCGACAGGATTTTTGCCTCGATGCTTTCTGGGGTAACATTTAGGGAAAAAGAATGACTTCGAATTATATGCGCCACCGCGGAAATTATGCGATCCCCTAAACCGAGTGAATGTAAAAAAGGTGTAGCTATCTCCACAGAAAGCTCTGCATGGGGCCGTTTTTTGATTTTTTCTTCCTTTCTCCCGATGTCATGCAGTAACACTCCCATTTCTAAGGTTTGATGGTCGACAGAATAAAATTTTGCAAGATTTTCTGATATTTTTAACACTCGGGTTATGTGCCCCCATCCGTGAAGATCATCGGCTTCATCATAAAAGTTTTTAGCAAAATTCCGCACCTCTGTGAGAAGGTGATTGGGTGAGATCGTGGAATTCATTATATTTCCCAAGGTGATGGAAAAAATTAAAGGCTTTGGCAATAAGGTAATAGCAGAGAAAAATGGGCATTAGCAGTTTTTATAAATGGTTGGCACGGTCAAATATTCGAGGCGGAACAAACAATGCTCAGCAGGCCATTATGGCTCTGAAAATATTTAACCGCCAGCTGGAAGGTCAATACAAACGAATGGACATCCAAGGCAAAAAGGCCTATGACAAAGCAAAACTCCGGTATGATAGTGGTGATAAGCACGCGGCATTTAAGTTGATGCGAAGCGCGTTGCTCTATAAACAATGGACACAAAAATTGGATGATTTTCGCGTTAATATCGATGATGTGCAATTTCAGCTCTCGACTGCCAGCGATATGAATAATTTTGATGAAGTAGGACAGGAGATGCTCCAGAACCTTTGTGAACTCCGCCTTACATTGGGAAATCCCCAAATCCAGAAAATGCTTAATGATCTGAACCTAGGTTATAGCGGATCAATGGCTTCGTTATACCAGGAATTCATAAAGAAAGAAGAGTTAATGGAAAAATTGAAGCCAATGGAAGTCCGGGAACGAGATATTCGTAAAGAGTTTGGAGAAAAGGTGGGAAAAGCCAAAAAGGATGTCGATGTAGGTGCCTTGCCCGATGCGCTAGGACTTCCCGATACCGACAATGAAGATGATGATGACGAATCCGGGGACGATGGAGGAGATTCATCTGATAGTGATGACGATATGTTCGATTTGGAAAAGGAATTAGCCCGGCTACGGAAAAAACGTAACGGATAATCTATCCCCAGGATAAAAAATAATGAAATACTATGTTGGGGTAGATATTGGCGGTTCAAATATCCGCACGATTTTTGGAACCGACACAAAAATTCTCCTAAAATTGGTCAGTCCCACGAGAAAATCCGGACCCGTGGATACTGTAGTCTCACAAGTCATTGAAATGATTGATCGAGGGATAAATATTCTCCAGATCACTAAAACCGATCTGTTTGGAATTGGAACAAGCTCAGCAAGCCCATTTGTAGATGGAGGCACCCGAATCTGGACCCCCAATATCTCGGGAGTGGGGAACGATTGGAAAGATATTCCGTATATGATTCCCCTTAAGAGCCATTTTGGTGAGCATTTAGTTTATTCACTGGCTAATGATTGCGTTAGTTCCGTGAAAGCAGAACAACTTTTTGGGGCGGGGCAAGGCTATGAAAATTTGGTCTATGTAACAATAAGTACCGGAGTGGGCGGCGGAATAATTGCCAATAATCATCTGGTGGAGGGTAAATCCAGAAATGCAGCACACGTAGGTCATCTGGTAGTGGAAAAGGGCGGAGATCTGTGTGGCTGTGGGCAACGGGGATGTATTGAAAGTATTGCATCCGGAAAAGCAATCGCTCGAAGAGCCCAAGAACGAGGTTTAGCCAATCCAGAGGGAAATCGATTAACCACAAAAGAAGTATTTGATTTATATCGCCAGGGTGAACCGACCGCTCAAGCATTAATTCACGAAACTATTGAATACTTGGGTATGATGTTCAGTGGAATTATCAGTATATCTGATCCCGAATTAATTATTATCGGTGGAAGCGTATTCATAAACAATAAAGACATAATCATGGATAGACTGGTGGATTATGTGATGAAGAATTCCTTCCAAGCCATTTCAAAAGGTGTGAAATTTGTGGAATCCGAATTGAAGGATTTTGTTGGCGACTTGGCTGGACTCTCGTTAATATTTCCTGAAGAAATTACACAATTGTGGCAAAAACTTAAACCTTGGACAAAAACAGACTTTCCAATCCAAGAAGTATAGAAAATTTAAGGAATTAAACCTATATCGTCATGAAATCTGACGGAGGTTCATGAGCAATTCTCACCGCATCTATGCGATAAACCCTGTTCACTATAACATAGTGCAGTTTTTTTCTCTTTTACTCTCATCATATCAAACCAAACGACTTTCTACTAAATTTTAGTGAGACATAAGGCTCATTCAGTGAGTAGATGGATATAAAGAGAAAA
>JABCSI010000311.1 GCA_018238965.1 Promethearchaeota archaeon | reverse complement strand
TGTAAAACAATACCCCTGCCTGGCTGTCACGAACAATCAACTGTGCACCGAATTTGATTTCACCCGAACCTTTTTGTGGAATCCTGTGAACCAGCTCCTCTTCGGCTTCGTGAAACCATTCTATAACCTCTAAAAAAATCAAGTTGTCTGTGCCCATTTGTCCTCCATATTTCTATTGCAGTTTTTTCTACGAAATGTTTTTACAGAATAAAAATCGGATCAAGTAAGGAAAAACTTGAGTTTATCGTGCATAATTGAGTAAGTTACGTAGAAGGGTTAAAATAAAACAGGGTGGAATGAAAACAGAAAAGCGCAACACAATGCTTCATAATGACAGGAATGAAACAAAATGGAAAAAATTATACTGAGTCGTGTGACAACTCCCCGGGGGGAACTGCAATTACAACAAAGGACTGTCACCGATAGTACCAGCCAACCCGTGTATGAGATCATCTTTAACGGTGTCTTTCTTATGGCAAGTTACAACGAACTGTCAGCAAAGGCAGTGGCTACCCTGGCCATTGAGCCGCTGGCACCGGAGAGGCGGGATATGAGAGTCCTGATTGGAGGTCTCGGGATCGGTTATACACTTCAAGCCGCCCTCAAATGCGACAAATATTTACGGAATTTAGGTTTAGATCCGGTCCTCCATTTTGAACCATCCATTCCCGTATTGTTCCGAAAAGGAACAGAAAAATACGATATTA
Source organism: Promethearchaeota archaeon (assembly GCA_018238965.1). Lineage (GTDB taxonomy): Archaea > Asgardarchaeota > Lokiarchaeia > Sigyniarchaeales > Promethearchaeaceae > Harpocratesius. The sequence continues at coordinate 3,811 of JABCSI010000311.1, read as the reverse complement.
TTTTGGTTCCCGTGGAAAATTCAGAAGCAGGGCCCATTGGTTTCGTAATGGACTGGTTGATTGAAACAAATAAGCAGAATATGTTGATCGTGGGAGAAATTGATATGAGGATTAATCATTATTTGAGTGGATGGGGAACCATCGAAGAAATCACGGATCTCTATGCCCACCCGCAATCTTACAATCAATGCGAACAGTTTATTAATCTAAATCTCCCGAAAGTCAGAATTCATCAAACTTTGAGTAATGGAGATTCTGCTCGAAAAATAATCAAGAATAAGATTCCTGCCCATGCAGCCATTGTCCCAAAAATTTGTGCCGAAATATACAAATTACCCATAATTCAACCAAAAATTCAAAATTCGGAAAATAATTCAACACGATTTGTTCTCTGCAGTCGCCAGAAAGAAATTCAAGAAAAATTCCGCACAAAAATTGCTGCCAAATCTTCCATAATCATGGATCCACGTGATGATCATCCAGGATTATTAAATGAAATCTTGGACATTTTTGCCCAACGGATGATAAATTTAACGAAAATTCAATCTAGGCCTTCGAAACGCGCTCTTGGAGATTATATATTCTATATCGATTTACAAGGAGATTTACTCCATGTTCGTAATGAAGAATGCCTTATTCAATTAAAACGTAAATCTGATTATCGAATTTTGGGTTGTTATAATCAAATCCGGACACATTAACCAGAAAAGATGATATTCATGAACCGATTAAATAATAATGTGATTGAGATACTACCAGTCCGTAAATCCTTAAACCACACAATGCAAATTATTGGGTCAAAGAGCATGAGCCATCGCGCATTAATTATCGCGGCATTAGGCAAAGGAAGATCTCTCGTGAGAAATTTATCGCAATGTGAAGATGTTCTTCATACACAGAGGGCATTAGAAGCATGCGGGATAAAAATTTTTCTGGGTCAGAATGGTCATAATATTGAAGGAAGGGGCGGGAATTTTGATCCACCTCAAGGTACATTGTATTTTGGGAATTCAGGGACATCTTACCGCTTTTTCATATCTCTTGCATGTTTATTCCATTTTCCGGTGCAATTATACGGAAGTAGTCGCATGAACACCAGACCTATAAGGGAATTGATCCAAATTCTCAAGACCGGGGATGTGAAGGTGAAATATTTGGAGGAAGAAGGGTTTCCGCCTGTAGAAATCGAAGGATCCTTTTGGGGAGGAAGTTACTCGATTTCTTCAGCAACAAGTAGCCAATTTATCAGTTCACTTCTATTAATTAGTCCCTTTTTGTCCCAAGATGTAATTATGACCTCGTCGGGGGTACTTAGGTCTGTGCCCTATATTAAAATGACATGCAATTTGATGCGCAATGCAGGAATTCAAATGGAATCCAAATTCACGGATACTAATTTGAAGGTAATTGTGCCAGCTTCGCAGGATTATAATCCATTAGATCTTACTATAGAGGGAGATTATTCCGGAGCAGCCTTCTTTTTAGTAGCTGCTGCAATTTTGGGAGGGTGCATTACTATAAAAGGCCTTATGAGGGATTCGTTGCAAGGAGATAAATTCATTCTCACCTGCTTAGCAAGGATGGGATGTCAGATTCACCCCTATCACGATAAGGTAACACTTATTCAAATTCATCAGCGACCGCTCCTTCCACTGGATATCGATCTTGGAGATTATCCCGACCTAGTTATGCCCTTAGCAATTGCGGCCTTATTTTCGGATGGAATTACACGATTTACCAATATTGCCCATCTGCGAGTGAAAGAGAGTGATCGGTTAGCAGTACTACATAGAAATTTGAAATCAATTGGTGCCCAAACAGAAATCACAAATGATTCAATTACGATACATCCCGCTGAAACGTATCAAGGTGCAGAAATTGACCCAGATAATGATCATCGGATTGCTATGTGCTTTTCTATTGCAGGATTGCAAATTCCGGGTATCAAAATTCGTAATCCAGAGTGTGTTAACAAATCGTTTCCGGATTTTTTTGAAAAATTAAATGAAATTGGCTTGGAGGACAAAGACAATGAGTAATCAACAAGATAGTTCACCAAATTATCATCTTTATTTTCGCCAAAATTCCCCCGATGAATATCCTATCATAATCCAAAATAATTTTCTTCGTAAAATTCCAGAATTCCTAGAACATGGGAATAGGTATTTAATTATTACTGATGCAAATGTGGGGAAGATCTACGGAACGGAATTAAAGGAATGTATTCGAAACGCTGGTAAGGAATGTGAGCTGATATCATTTCCCGCTGGAGAAAAACACAAGAATTTAGCTACATACAACCAATTGCATGAGCAAATAGAATTACGCCTTGATCGAAAATCCTGTATTATCACTTTAGGAGGGGGAGTGACTGGAGATTTGGCTGGATTTGTTGCTGCTACCTATATGCGGGGAATTAATTTTATCCACATCCCCACAAGCCTTCTGGCGATGGTAGACGCTTCTGTGGGAGGAAAATTGGGAGTCAACACATCGAAAGGCAAAAATTGTGTGGGAGTTTTCACAAATCCGAAAGCAGTGTTTATCGATCCACAAGTACTTGACACACTTCCAGAAAAAATTTGGGCAGAGGGTTTTGCCGAAATAATAAAACATGCCCTTCTCTCCCCAGATCCGTTATTTAACTTAATAGAAAAATATCTATCTGTCACAATATCGCAGAAAAAGAACTTACTTCCACATCTTATTTCAGAGTCTGTCAAAGTGAAATTAGATATTGTAGAAAGAGATTATAAAGAGGGAAATGTGCGAAAATTCTTGAATTTTGGCCACACAGTTGGGCATGCACTTGAGGAATACTTCCATTTTGGAGAGGTTTCTCATGGTCAAGGTGTTTCCTTAGGAATGCTGGCTAATTTGGCAATCTCATTAAATCGAAAATATATCTCTGAAGAGTTGATCACCCAAATACAAAAATTGCTCATCAGAGTGGGGCTTCCAACCTCTTTAGGTGACTTAAACCTAACATTGGATAGAAGGAAACTAATGGAATTATTTGAATTTGATAAAAAAACCGAAAACCATCAAATTTCCTTTGTGTTACTCCGTGAAATGGGTCACCCAGAATTAGTAATAGATGTTTCAACAGATGAAATTTTAGGAAACCCTTTAACAATCGGAAGACCTAAGGCATTAGAGTTTATAACATTTGAATATTGTAATTCTGATATTATTGATGTTGATAATACTGTATTAAGCACTGAAAATGATACGAAATTTATTGTTACAGACCCTAATGAAAATAAAATATTTATCTTTGGAACTTCAAATCACAATGTTGAAGGATGTAAGATGCTTTTTATGTACCATGATAATAAATATATATCAAGAATTCTAAAAACTGAAAATGAAGATTGTATATTCTACAAGTCTGATGGAACACCTGTTATTATTAGAAAAAGATACTTAAATAGTTTAATTATTCTTGGAACAATGCTTTTTGAAATAAATCCGTTATATGATTATTTTGAAATTCTTTAGTAAAGCAACCGAAGGAACCTATTCAATTTGTCTTTCCCATGATAATATTAAAGTATCTTGAAAATCCGCAAGCACTACCACATTTTTTATTTTATTCTAAGACACCAGGTTCGGGAAAAACGACTTTAGCCAGGATAATCGCTAATCTTACTTATTCGGATTTTGTTTCTTTTTCTGCGGTTTCTTCGGGCGTAAAGGATTTGAAAGAAATTATTTTCCAGGCTGAAGAAAAAAAAAGATTAGTGGATCGTAGAACCATCCTTTTCATAGATGAAATTCATCGTTGGAACAAGTCTCAGCAAGACGCTCT
>JABCSI010000063.1 GCA_018238965.1 Promethearchaeota archaeon | reverse complement strand
TGGAAAAGGTGCTTTTTGTTGAATTCTCTCTTTCAAATTTGTTGCAAAAACACTTTTTCTTGATTCTGTGATTGATTCATGTTGTAACGTGGCGATGATCTCTGTTACACTTTCGCCACCAATAAAATATCCCGAAAAAAATTGAAATTCCTTTACTTGCTCAATAAATTTGGGTAAACCACCAATCAAATAAGTTCGTTTTTCTAGATTATTTTGTTTGATGGCGGTAATTAATTGCTTCACATAAGAGATCCCATTTTCTGGGGTCAGACGATATGAAATTGCGCATATCTGAGCATCACTTTGCGCGATTTTTTGAATAAGTATGGGAATTTTAACAGCAGGGCCAATGAATTCATATTCATACCCTAATTGCTGAGAAACTTGACAAAACTTATATATTCCAGCCACATGCACACAATCCTCCAAACAAGCAGCTAAAATCTTTTTATTTTCCAACTTCATTTTTTTCCCTCAAAAATATAGTATAGATTTTGCGAATTACATGTGTTTTCCGCGTTATATAGAAGTAGGATATAGTATTTGGGATTTCTAAAACCCCAAACTTGACAACATGCAAATCTGCAAACTATATAAGTAAATCATTGGACAGAATTATAAATCAATTCCAATGTTTTATCGTTTAGAAGAGTTTACATAATACATATAGACGGTTTCATATTTAAATTTTACTTGGATTTTACTAGAGATCTAGGTTTTATATCGTATCATCAATTAATTATCTAGGGTTTCATGAAAAGGATTGTTAAACAGATAATATGGGAATAACAATTTACACAGATGAAGTTCATCTAGAGTATCTCAAATCCAAATGGAAAGTGAGTTTCGTAAGGAAATAAAACTCCATCTCCTTCTCTTTTAAGCATGACAAAACACATATTAGGCGGGAATGTAATATTTTTCATTAAATGAGCACTAACACCGTTCTGATCATATTTATCAGTCTCTCATTTGTGTTAATCGCTGTCGTATCCGGCAGAGAAAAAGCAGATTTAATGGTGTGGTCCTTGATCCTTGGAGTGGTAGTTTCAATCGCTGCATCGTTAATTACCGGGATTCCGCTTGAGATCTATTGGGAGAATATCCCCGTTTCGACCATTATTTTTCTGGTGTTCTTCGATGTTCTCGTTCAAATCATGAATCAAGAATATATTTTCGAATATTTTGCAATAAAAATCATCCATTTAACAAAATCTAAAGTCAGGTTATTTTATTATACCATTTCTATTGTAAGCGCGCTAGTTTCCGCAGTAATGATGGATATTTCTGTGGCGCTTATTTTTATCCCGATTATCTACCGAGCAACCACGATTTTAAAGATAGAATCTCGACCATTCGTTCTGGGGGTTGCCTTTTCAATTTCAATTGGAAACCTCCTTTCTCCGTATTCCGCTGCCGTAAATATTATTATTTCCGATGCCGCAGGCCTCACTATTGGGTGGTTTTTTACGAATTTATTTGTTTTCTTCCTTTTTGCTGAAGGAATAACCCTTCTTATCATTGATATAAAATATTTGGGGATTCAAGCACCTCCAACCAATCGAGCGAAGAGGATTTTGTTGGATATCATGGATCCGAATTTGTTAATTATAAAAAAAACTCGATTTTGGCGCCATATTGTTTATCTCGTGGGGATCATCATATTATTGTTTCTAAATATTATTCCATACCTTATGATAATGGTGGCAGTTTTATTGATTTGTTTGGTGGAACGCAAAAGTTTGGGAAAATTATTTCAAGGTGTTGGTTGGGGGCTTCCTGTTTTATTGATTGGACTGTTTCTGTTGATCGGATGCTTAAAGGTTATCGGCACACTTACTATCATTGAACAAGGAATTTCAACATTAATAGGAGAGAAATTTGTTCTTGCAATGATTCTCACCTTGATTCTTACAGCAATAATAGGAAGTTTCATATCTCGAACTTTCGCTGCAGTTGTTTTTCTTTCGGTATTTTCAACATTATTGAGTGAAACCTTTACACTGCCTCTACATTTTGACGTACTTTATATTGCTCTGATTATTGGTATCAATCTTGGAGGAAATATGATACCCTCGGCCAGCAGCCATGTTTTGTATACTTTGGATTTCGTTAAGAAAAACAAGATTTTGCACCTGGATTTCAAGTCATATACCTTGATCACTTTCATTCTAAGCATTGGATACATTATAATGGGAATTATATATGTTTTGCTCTATTATGGGATAGGATTACTGATATGAACAGATTGATCTGGAAAAAATGAACTAACTGATTCGGAAAAATTGAAATTCTTTTAAAAGATTGAAATTTATCAATTCTACTATGTCGAAGAATTTTATTCCCCCCACAGATCCCAAATTCCATTCGATTTTTTATCGTCGCTCGGTTCGTCAGTATAAACCGGAACCTCTCACCGAAAAAGAAATCCAAACTATCATCCAAGGGGCCATGCGGGCGCCTACAGCCGGAAATATGATGATGTACACCATTTTGGAAGTAAAGGATCAAGCAATGAAGGAACGATTAGTTAAAACCTGTGATAACCAACCATTTATTGCAAAGGCACCCTTAGTTCTCATATTTTTGGCGGACATTCAACGTCTTTATGATTATTATGCGTTTTGTGGCGTTCCTGAAAAATGCTCAGCCCGTAACATTGATTATCGAACTCCGAAGGAAGCCGACATGTTGCTTGCGTCCTGTGATGCCCTTATAGCTGCCCAAAATGCGGTTACCACTGCCGAAGCTTTGGGAATAGGGTCGTGCTACATTGGAGATATAATGGAAAATCTCGAAGAACACCGGACTATGTTCAATCTTCCCCGATGGGTATTCCCCATTACCATGGTATGTTTTGGTTATTCTAAATCCACGGTTCCGCCCGAAAAAAGAAAACTAATCCCTCGATTTCCCCAACATACAATCCATTATCAAGATCACTACAGACATATGGGGCCTGCCGATTTCAAAGAAATGTATAGTGCTTCGGATGAACAATATAAAAATATTATAAAAGAGAATTCAGAATACGATAACTCAGGTCAATTAATGTATTTTCGGAAAACTGGGGCTGATTTTACCAAGGAAATGGAACGATCGGTGAAACTCGCAATTAAGGATTGGATTGCGTGAGATTTGTACTATATATTTTTTAATTTTTTTCAATAAATTAACACAAATAGTAAGTAAGTAAGAAAAAAATGTTTGGATAGGGCGGTTTAATGTAATTCCCCAAAGTTGTAGTGCTTCTTCACCGGTTTCTTCACTTGCCATGTGCATTTAACACCACTATGACAAGTTACTAAATCGCCTGGTTTAAAGGAAATTTTTTCATCTCCAGAAATTATATCTGCTTCACCCTCTAATACGTAAAAAGTCTCTTTAGTGTCATATTCCCAGTCAAAAGTGGAGACTTCCTTGGTCCAAATTCCCCAGTTTCTGACGTCCATTTGTAAGAGTTCCTCATCTGTCGGAGTGCGTTTTTCGAATTTTACCATTTTTGATCACTTCTTTGCAAAACTTTCAAAATAATATTTCATTCTAATCAAGCGTTTATTAATTACTTAACGATTTTTGTAATAATTACGGAGAGTTTTAGTTTTAATTATCGGAATTGGTGTAGATTCCAATAATGGCACCAAGTGATGTTTTTCAGCACTATTCATCCCCTTCCAATCAAGTACCCATGCATCAATCGGTTCCAACGTTTGTTCAATGAGATGCTGAATTTTTTCAGTTGTCATAGCCATAACTTTATATTTTGGAATGGTGTGGGCAAATCCATAATCTTCCATTATGATCGGTTGGAAACTGGGCATATAGTGGCCGCCCCCAAATCCAATTGCGATTTTCAATGCATGTTTCTGTAAAATTGGAGATCCGGAGGGTGCATAATGGTGTTGGGCTATATGAATACCGGCGTGAATGATGCTTTTTGCTACCACTTCTCCTCCTGTCTGGTCGTGCCAGCCTGGTTCGGTGCTCCCCAATTCGATAAAGGCTCCAGGTTGGTGAAATTGGGTGGGTCCATGATGATCCACCTCATGATCGATGGGAACATCGTAATTTGGAGTGGAATCCATAACATGGTGTAGGGCGTGATATAAATAATGTGTTAGAATACCACTTCCGTGAGAGACTTTGTTGGGCAAACCCCCAAATGAATTATCATCGTTGAGATTTCCCGTAGTGTGACAAAGTACTGCTTTACGCTCACTTTTTGATCGATGTCGACTGGCGTAAATCAAAAGATCTCCATGGATTTGGTTCGGTGAAATAATATCATCCAAGGTTATGAAGGATTTATCCAATCCTACTAACTGAAATTCGACAGAGGTAGAATCAGATTCAGTAGAGGGAGGAATATAGTGGTAGACATCGGTGATCCAAGTCGGATCCCACGGAGCAATCTGGGATTGGCGTTTGAATGGGAATAATCGGAGAAGATGGGCACGGATATTTTGGGATGCGATATCTTCCGTGGTTGTCAAAATGGTGATCCTTAAGGGTTGATTGGGCTCAGTCATAGCAAAAACTCCAGCAGCAAATTAAGAATTCGAGGATATTCAAAGGATAGAGGTTTAGGTGATTATGTGGACTAATTTTTTGTTTCGGCTGTAATAGTAGTGTGGTATGGTGTGGTATGAAATTAATCTTTTTTTGCTGCATCCCGAATCATTTTTTGCAACTCATCCATTTCTTCATCTTTGTCTTCCTTTTTAGCCTTTGACACAGGCTTACTTCTTTGTTTCTCCATTTTCATTTGATTTGCATCTGAGGTGATGATCGGATGCTTTGAAGAGGGAGATGGAGACGATGGACCGATGTCTTGAGTTTCACTTTCTGTGGTCTTTCCACGGGTTCTAATGGAGGAAAGCATTGAATGAATATCTGACAACGCATTTCGTTCTTGGGCGATTTGCTTTTCTTTTTGGCGTTGTTTTTGGAAGTCTAACTCTTTTTTTCTTTGGGCTTGCAATTCATATTCGGTAAAGAACCGTTTGTAATCAAATTCTAACTGACGGGTGCGGTGGATTTGCTGTTGGATATTAACATTCCAGCCAAGCTTAGCAAAATAGAGATCTGCTTCTTGATAAAGCTCGATCGCAAGCTGAAATTCTTTTCGTTTTATATGCTCTTCCGCCCGTTCCATTAATTCCATTGCATCGTTACTGGTTGCTCGCTCAGTATTCATGTAAGTCTGGAAATCGTGTAGATAATGGCTTTTCCGATCTTGAAGAACTGATATTTTTTGGGCTTGTTCATCTAAATATGTTTCAATTTTACCCTTAAAGTCCTCAATCTCTTTTTGCTGCTTCTGTTCATGTTCCAAAGCAATTTCTTTTGCCTTCTGTTGTTCCTGAACCATGGTCACGAAATCATAAATGAAGGGTAAGTGGGCATCCCATTGGTGTTGCTCTAATTTTTCCTTGAGTGGTTTGAGGGCTAAAATTGCTTCGGCCAAGTGATTTTGTGTTGCCAAGTTCTCCACATCGGCGAGTTTTTCGAATATATCCCTCTTTTGGAATTCCATTTCGTCCGATTTTTTGGTTAATTCTTCCGGCGTGTGTTCTTCCATTTCATATTCCAGTAATTGCTGTTTCACGCTGTAGGTAATGGAATCCTCGAATAGACGTCGCTCTACATTGCGCCTAAACATTTGATCGTATTCATTCTGTTCATTGCGAATGTAGTTTTCCCTCATGTCGCGAATTTTAACCAATCTATCGGTTATAATGGGAATTTGACCTTCCCATCCGGCCCCGATCAAGATTTTAATCGCCTCCTCGTAGGCCTCGATAGTTTCATCATACAGATCTGAAAGCAACATTCCTTCCCCTTGACTGATGAGGGAGAGTGCCTTATATTTTTGTTCGGTTTGTTGATGAATTTGACGTTCCAATTCCTCAATCCGATCTTCTCGCACTTTGTAACGTCGAAGCATTAGGTTTTTAAGTTCTTGGTTGGATTTGGCAACCAAACGACCTTCTTGCGATGATCGGGCCATGGAACTAAGAGTTTTCATTTCCTCAGGGGAAAATTTCCGAACCAGGGAGAGATCATATAACTGTTTCATGTCGCTGATATCTTCAATGAGGGATTCGATTGATTTGCGTAATTCACTCCAGTCCAATGAATTGAGGGCCAATACCGCATGATTGTAATAGGCAATGGCTTCCGGAAATTGTTCATTGATAAGTTTGAGGTTGCCTGTATCCAGTAGTTCAAACACAGAATCCTGCAGTTTTGCTTGATCCTCTAATTTTGCCTTGTAGATTTGTTGGGCATTGAGTTCTTGATTAAAATCTTCACCAATGAAGGAAATTGCCACCTCTTTGGATGTATTGAGGGCATTGGTCATGATTTGCACGAATTCGGTATTGATTCTTCCCAGGTCAAACTCGGACCCACTGTCCCCTAAACGGAAAGAAGTGCGGGATTTTTCTTTTAGGATTAATAACCACGCATATAGTACTAATGCCTGGTCTGCCCATCCTGATAATTTACTCAATTTATTGATTACCTTATATGTAGTCGTAATGGCGCTCTCGTAATCGTAAGATTTTTCAAATGGATGAATTAGGTCAATATATTCCAACACCGCCTCTCGTTTTGCATTTTGTTCAGTTTGTGTGTTTTCGTAATTGTCGAGAACTTCCTGTGCATGCAATTCTATGATGCTTTGGCGTTGAAGTAGAATTTCATCGAATTCTTCCCCCTTAATAGTTGCCAAGTCAATTTTCCATTTTTGGAGAAGTGCCGGGTCAATAATATCATGATATATGGGATTGATGAGGGTTCCCGTTGTCAGTATACCACGGGGACCAAAACCATCCTTTCTTGATTGTTGGAATTGTTGGGCGGATGGATCAGAAGATTGGGTGAGGGCTTCCGAGTGGAGCGCATCTGCATCGGGAAATTGGGGGGTGGTTGTGAGGGATTCGGGAATCGGTTCCCCCTTCTCCAAAAATGAAAACATTTGATTGAGTCCTTCGAAATCGACCTTCAATTCTCCATTGGAGGTTTGTGGGGTCTGACCTTGGGTTGCTTTACCGAAGGTGGGAATAATATTTACTTGGTCGGTTTTTGCAAAGGTCGGCACATAATCATCTGTGCTTTTAGAATGCTTTAAACCGTAGGGCACCCGGGATCCGGATTTATCGGCAAAATCGGGCTGTTGAGTTTTGGTAAAGGTGGGCACATATTCTTGTTCTGGATGTCGACCGGCTTTTCTTCCTTGGGGGGTTGAACCATAGCTAATTTGATCCGTTGTTAGAAATGTGGGTGTATAAGCCTTATCGGATGAAGGAATGCGGCCACGGTCACCTCTCGAGGATGGTCTAGATCCATCCGGTAGATAATCCAGCTGATCGGTGGAAAGGAAACTCGGGGAATAGTCGTCGATTTCTTGGGCTAAGTTGACATTATACCCCGCTTTTTGCAGTTTTGTTGCTAAGAATACCGCAATTTTGCTAATATTCTCTACCTTCGTATCATCATAATGTGCCTGCGATAAATGGGAATAGGCATAGGTAATTGACTTATATGCCCGATAAAGATGTCCTTGGTTGATGAGCTCCTCGGAATTGGCCAGGGCCTTCAAGCCTAATTTGATCATCTGGTCGCGTTCCGCTCCAAAAATTGGAGGAGGTCTTAAACCCTTGGGTAGGGGTGTATGAGGTGTACGAAGAGTATGGGATTTCTGAACGACTCCTGTCTGATTTTCCTGTGAAGATTGCGTCTGGATAATATTTTCTAACTCAGATATACGCCCAGCAATCATATCAATTGCTTGTTGCTTTTCTTCCATGGGGATAGTGGAATGATCAAAAAACGCTAATGCCTCTTTTAATTTTGCTAATGCCAAGTCGTATTCATAGACCGTTGCTAAATTCTCTGCCTCCTCTATCAAGTGGAAGGATTGCTCGAGAAAATTCTCCTCATTCGACATCGCTTGTTTCTCCTATCTCCGTTAAATAATAGGCTTTTCGATCATATTAAACCATTGGTTATTTCCCTAGGGTGTTAGGAGAGTGTTAGGTGAGAAAATGTTTTGGCCAAGAAAATGTTTTTGGGCACGATGCTTTTTTCAATACTATGCCATGGGAAAAGGAAAAACTGGTAATTGATGCCACCAAAACCCCGCTCACGAAAAATATGCTTGTTGAAGCCTTTCGCAAGCTAGGCTTAATAGAGGGTGATATCATCATGGTTCATTCTGCCTTGAGTGCTCTGGGGTGGGTAGTAGGGGGACCTCGGGCTGTTATTGAAGCCTTGATGACCGTTATTTCACCCGAAGGAACAATATGTATGGTAGGTCATTCGGCGGATAACTCGGAACCTTCCCATTGGGAATATCCTCCAGTTCCGAAATCTTGGTGGCCCATAATACGAAGTGATATGCTTCCCTATGATCCCCAAACTACTCCGACCCGCGGTGTGGGAAAAATTCCCGAGATATTTCGAACCTATCCTGGAGTGGTAAGGAGTGCGCATCCGCAACAATCCTTCACTGCTTGGGGAAAAAACGCGGAGAAAATTGTGGCCTCGCATCCCCTAACGCCCGCATTTGGAAAACAGTCTCCCTTGGATGTTCTTTACCGGTTGGATGCCAAAATTCTTTTATTGGGCTCGGGCTATGGAAATAATACCATTCTGCATTACGCGGAATGTTTAGCAAATCTTTCATCCTCTTCAAGGGAAAAACAAGGTGCTGCAATAATGAAGGATGGGCGCGCCCAATGGGTGGAGTGGGAAGACAATACCTGGGAAGATGAAGATTTTGAGCAACTGGGGGATGCCTACGAAAAAATGATCAATTACACGCCGGGAAAGGTTGGGGGTGCAAAAGTTCACCTAATTGATGCTCGACAACTGGTTGATTTTGCCGTGGATTGGCTTAACAAGAATCGTACCCCAAAATCAAGTTAACTTGGAAAATATTATTCTTGCAACGAGTTAAATTTCATATACTTGAAACAATACTTTGCAATTTCAGAGACATCATTATATTGAAAAATATTTACTTCTTGCTGATCCATAAGACCAGATAGCATGGAATCGATTTCCAAGCTGAAAGGTTTAATTATTAGGTATTTTTTATTAATTTTGCTGGCATATAGAGATTTTAGAAAAGAAATCAATTCTGTTTTTACTGAATCATTATATTTTTCAAAGAAAATAAATAGACAAAAATCAGATTTCGATAGCAAATATTCAACTTTTTCGTAATTTTGTTGATTTCTTGAGCTGTTTGGATTATTTTTAAAATTTACTGGATCGGAGGCAAGATATGTATTTGTAAAATTTTTATGTATTAAAAAATCCTTTATGCTTTCTAATTCTGGAAGGTTTTCTTCAGTATGATATGAGCCCAAAATAAAAATAGAGATTTCAAAGTTGGGCTCAAGAAAAAATTCTGCCATGTTAACTCTGATTTGGTTTTTGGATATATAAATATCTTTGATTTTTTTTCATCATCCAAGTCCTAGTTGAGTTCTGATACCCTGTTGGATTCTCAAGTATAATTTTCCTTGATCAGGCTAATTGAATGGAGTTCCTCTTCATACCATTTTCGGTGTTATTTCTGAGGGTGATTGGTTAGGAATCAATTTTTCACTATTTTCACTACTTTCATTATTTTCAATATACTCATTCAAAAAGTCTTCAACGTATTGTTTCTTGCTCATGGACAGGTTATATATTTTGAATGTTGTGGAAACAATATCCCCACCAATTTCTGTTATTTTATAGAAGGAATAATTTGATGAATTCTCTTCTTTTTTCAAATAATTTTGAACCAAATATGATTTGGTTAGTGAATGCAAATGATGATTTAAAACACTACTCTTTAGTCCGGTATCTTCTTGCAGTTTTGAGAAAGAAATGCCTTCTGTGCCAATTAAATGGAAAAGAATAGAGAATCGGAGTTTACTTGCCAGTGATTTAATTATATCTTTATCCATTTCAGTAGAAATTAACTTTCCTGATTTGAGAACCAAAAAAAATCTGAAAAATTGCATTCCAATTTCGGTTAGTTTATAGAAGGAGTGAATTCGGGAATTTTCTTGCTTTTTAATGAAGTTTTGGACCATATACGAAGTTTCTAATTTGTGAATATGAGAGTATATGTATCCTGTTGGTTTTGCTGTCATTGATTCTAATTCTGAAAGGGATAGTTTCCCAGAATCGTAAAGCAACGTCAAAATTTTGATCCTAAAGGAATTATTTATCGATTTATAAAAATCAATCACAAATTCGGGCACATTTTCAAAATAGCTTTGATTCATATTTCAAGTATTAATAATTATACACAAGTATAAAAAATTATAGTTTAATTGAAATAATTACCATTTTCATTTCTTCGTTCATCCAATTCGTCTATTTCATTTAATTCGATTTTTTCATTTAATTCGATTTTTTCATCTTTTCAATCTTAACCATATTGATCGTCCAAATCATCTTTTTCATCCAATCCTTTCTCTTCATCTTCTTTTTCATTTAATTTTTCCTTTAAATTGTCTTTTTTGCATGGCAAACCATCGTTACTTATTCCATTTTTGTCCCTTCATAGTCTCTACCCCCCGCAAAATGCTTGGATCTCCCAAACACTTTTATTTACATCTCGTTAATTTATTGTTATAGGAAAAAAATTGTTATACTGAGGAATAAAATTTTAAGGTTTTAACTCATATCACTAATTATAGTATTTAGAGTAAAACCTCATAACAAAATTGATCTCAAATTGGAGAAATTAAAGAAATGTCAACTTACAAGTTAAAAATACTGCTCTGTGGGCCCGCAGCAGTCGGCAAAACCTCACTAATTCATCGGTTTATCAAATCTAAATTCGAACGGGATTACAAACTCACCGTCGGCGTGGATATCTTGACCAAAAACGTCGAATATGCCGCAGGTAAAACTGCAACTCTCTCTATTTGGGATATAGGCGGCCAGGAGCGCTTTTCTTTCATCCGAACTACCTTTTACAAGGGTGCATCGGGCGCCCTCTTAGTGTTTGACCTTTCACGGAGTTCAACCTTCGGCTCAATTAAGAATTGGCGTTCGGAGGTCGTTCAATTTGCCGGAAATATTCCATTCGTTCTTATCGGCAACAAGCTCGATTTAATCCCTGAAGTCGGCGAGGTCATTGACCGGGACGAGTGCAAGGAGTATGCCGAAGACGAGGGCTCGATTTACATCGAAACCAGCGCTAAGGACGGAACAAATGTAGATGAAGCCTTTATCGAGTTGACCCGGCTGATTGTTGCCAAGAACGAGGGCAAATAAGCCCCCGAAATCTTTTTCAATTTCACTTTTTCTTGCTGTTTTCTCCATTTTCTCCAAATTTGAAGTGTTCACAGTCACGATAATTTCATTTTCTAATGCAAAGACATAGGAGGGCAAGAACGTTTTTAAAAAAAATTATTGAAATAGCTAACATGATCATCGAGGTGGATTAAAATAAATCCACAATAAACATCCACAATAAATAATACATCAAAATTCTTACATATAATAAGGAGTAATAAACTTGGCAACTATACCTGTAGAAAAAGAATTATTAGAGGATCTTCTAAATTCCAAATTGAAGCAAATTACTCAAAAAATTAATGCTATGTTGGAAAAATGGCAATATTCTTCAATAGAATTATTTTTACAAGATGCTTCAAACGGTAAAATTCAAGAAGCAGAGATGGATGCAATATCCTTGACTAACTTAATTGATCGAAGAGAAGAATTACTGCAACATAAAGCAAAATGGAGCGCAATCTATTGAGTGCGAGATTGAAAATAGATCTAGCCAAAGAATATATTGAACAAAAGCCACAAGCCTATGGGATGGTTCCTTTTAGATTTTCATGTGGGGATCAATCCAGCATATTTTGCGTATCGTTTGAAGAATCCCTTGGTTGCCGATGAAAGAAAATCAGCAGGAATCGAAGGATCACCAAGAAGTTGTCTAATTGTGGATCGGATATCGTAACCTCTTTTTAATTCAAAAAAACGGAAACCTCTACTGTGAATTGCCCGTTTAGGACATACATAAATACATCTCATGCAAATAATGCAATTCTTGGCAAATTTCACTTTTTTATCTTCACTGGAAATAGAAATATTCTGGGTAGGGCATTGACGAACACACAAGCCGCAGAGATCACAATCTTTGTTTACACCATATGATTTACCAACCCATTTTGCCCCCCAAGATTCCATGGTGCTGAAAATAGCAGAAAACCAAGTCACTGACAAGGAATTTTTTTGAAGATTGGTTCTTTGGGTCGATATTTCAAGTGCAAAATCTCCCGCTTTTTGTTGTGCAATTAAATACAATTGTTTCACAAGGGATGGAGGGAAATGCATCATTACATTTGCAGGCATTATGAATAGTCTTTCTTGGGTTACCTTCAATCCTTTTGTACTAAGTCTTTTTCTGATTAGTTTAGTGCTTCCCCCTTGGGCAAAGGGATCCCCTGCGGTTCGAAACGTGAAGACGAATTTAGAATTAGAATTGGTACCAAACTCGGGAAGTTGATCAATGAAGTCCAATACAAGCTTGGGTGCATTTAATGCATGAACGGGATAGGCGAAACCGATATACTGATAGGTATCCCATTGTATAGAAGAAAGGGTTGCACTCATATCATCTATTTTGTAGACTTTAGTTTGAATGTCATGGGTATTTAGGGCTGCTTTGACCAATTGTACAACCATTTCGGTGTTTCCCGTGCCAGAAAAATAGAAAATAGCTCCCCTTTTCATATTGAATTCTCCTTAACAACCAGGGAAAATGGTTTCTTCCACCAATAACTTCATCTCTTTCAACTTTATATATTTCTCCGCTCTTTTATATCAGCAATATGATGATCTTCATTTCCTTGAATTAGTTGTCGGACTGTTTTCTTAAAATCTTTCGATAATGGATTCAATATCCGAATTTCTCCGAAGTCGGTCTTAAAATCGGCGTCCAATGTAATAAATGCTTTCGGAGTTTCACTTAGGGCAATTACTCCATGAATCGCATCGACAGCGTATAGATTTTGATCCACAATTAAATCCCGAGTTTTCATAATTGTCTGCAAAGAGACCGGAATAAGTTTTAACTTTTGGTCTTGCATCAAGATTCTGATATCGGCGAGGAAAAAATCCAAGGTTAAATTTAATTCTTCTACTTCAATTACTCCTAAATTGTATTGCTTTTTTAAGGCTCGAAACATTTCGCTGATAGTAATTTCACAAGTAATCGCCTGATTTGAGTAATCTAATTGAGCAAATAACCAATCAATAACAGCATTACTCTCTCCGGGGCAGTACCGGTGATAGAATATATTAGTATCCAGATAGAAACTCACTCTGTTTCCTCTCGAATCTCTTTAATAACATCAACCCCTGACTGAAATGGTTTTTTACTTTTATACGCAAGGAACTCTCGTAGGTCTTGGACTGAGTCAATCCCGAGTTTTTGCTGTACAAAAGTATATAATCCCCCCCGAATTGCTTCACTGCGATTTTTAATGATGCCATTTTTCACTAATTGGTCTAACCAGACAATTAAATCGTCATCGAGAAAAACTGAAATATTAGTCATTGGAGATAATATAAAAATTCTAATATAAAAATTCTATTATAAAAATTTCGGTCTTTTCTGTAAGGGATTAATGAAAAATTGGTCTTTCAATTTAATCATGTTTTAGTTGGATATGGCATCGATTAAAAAACAACAATCGGAATGAAATCATTGTTTGAAAAATGCTTATTTAAGGTGGGGCAAAACTTTAAACTGGAAGAATTGGCAAGAATATCTAGGACTATTGTGGTATAGAACTATTTTGATATAGTTATACTAAGGTAATCGTGATTTACAATGACGAAGAAAAAACCTGATTTTTATGTGAAGGATTTGGTAATCGATGATGAATATGGAATTATCGAATCCGATGCAACCGTGGTTCAGGCAGCCCAAAAAATGAAAGAATTGGCCATCCCGGATTTGGTCGTCCAAGAAAAGAAGACCAAAGAAGTACTGGGAGTTATTGCTGATTTCGACATAGTACAGCATGTCGTTGCTGAGGGGAAAGATCCTGCGAAAGAACTGGTAACGGGGCCAATGTACACTATTGAACCTGTGAAGTTGGAAACCAATGTTGTGGATGCCTTTGAACGGATGCGGGATCTGGAAGTAAACGTAGTTCCCGTTGTGGAAAATGAGAAATTGCTCGGAGTTGTAACGATCCAGGATGTTTGGAGTTATATCCCCGACGAAAATATTGATGAAATCGGAATGATTCCCGTGGACAATCCAAAAAATGCGGAATTCTGGTTTGCGAGTGTGTGTGCCACCCTGGCTTTAGTTTTAGGTATTATATTGCCGTTGGTGGGTGCAGTTGGCTTTTTCACCGGAATTCCCGAAAAATTTGCGGATGGTAATTTATTGCACTTCTTTCTCTTCGATGCCCACGGGGCCGATTTCTATAAATCCTATATTGATATCGCTGGGAGAAATGGGTATTGGATTTGGGTGGTCATCTGGAGTACAATAACGCTTATTGCCGGAATTATTGGATTCTTTGCATTGGTGTATGCCAGTTTCTCCGATTTTCAACAAATCCGAACAGGAATTT
>JABCSI010000310.1 GCA_018238965.1 Promethearchaeota archaeon | reverse complement strand
AAAGACCGGCCAGATTCAAATAAAAACGCCCAACAACCTCGATCCAAGAACAAATCATCCCGTCATTCTTCCATTATTCGCCGAAAACCACCCTCCAAACGCGGACCCAATTAAATTAATAAGTTGCGAAAAGGTAATCATACACATGGACACTTCCAAAGTTCCCCTAATTCCCCGAATACCCCGATTTCCCTATCCTATTCCCAAATCGATCATTTTAACCAAGATACGGCAATTTCTACAAGAAGATATTGGGTTCGGGGATATCACCAGCGGATTAATTCCCCACACTGATTCGGGAACCGCCATAATTAAGGCAAAATCTGAAGGGATAATTGCCGGTTTGGAAGAAGCCCGTCTCCTCTGTGAAGACAATCAAATTACTATTCAACTCCACAAAATGGATGGGGATGAAGTAAAAACGGGAGAGATTGTAGCCGAATTACGGGGAAATCTCCGCAACATTTTGATGATAGAACGGACCATGCTAAATTTTCTTATGAAATTGTCGGATATCGCCACCAGCACCCATGATTTGGTGGGGCAAGTACGTTCCCATGGATTGAAAACCATCATTGCGGCGACTCGCAAAACTACCCCCGGGTTTGGTTATTTTGAAAAGAAGGCAGTTTATCTGGGCGGAGGAGACCCCCATCGTTGGAATCTCTCGGATATGGTCCTTTTGAAGGATACTCACCTAAAATATTATCAGGGGGATATTGCCCAACTCCTGGATGCCGCGCATAAACAAATTAGTTTCTCGAAGAAAATCGAATTGGAAATCGAAAATCCCTCCGATCTCACAACAGCAATTGCAAAGGGCGCAGATATAATCATGTTGGATAATATGACACCCTCCCAAGTGGAAAACGCATTAAAATCAACCGAAATCCCTGCCCATGTTCTGGTGGAAGTATCGGGGAATATAAACAATACAAATCTGCTGAAATATGCTCAAACAGGGGTAAATATAATCAGCACTTCGGCGATCATTTTTCACCCACATAAGATGGTCGATTTCTCCCTTCAACTCACGGATAAGTAATCGGGGCCCTCCGAAGTCTTATTCTTCTTTTTCAGGTATGATCATATATGTAATGGTGCATTTATACAGGCGATCTGCCTCAAATTGTTGATATAAATCATTGATTTCCAGACCAAAACCGGATATCAAAATAATTTTGATGATCCGATTTTTTAGGTGATATTGGGAGACTGACTTGACTATTTCCTCGTAATGTTTCATAATATCTGCATATTTTGTGGCGATATCCTCCCGAATTTCATGGTGAACGGTAAGAATCGCAATTCGATGTTTATCTGATAATTGTTCGGTATGGTTGCGAATGTAATCGACAATCATCCCCCGCAGACATTCACTGCGGGAAGAATAATTCCCACTCTTTTGAATCTCATCTAAATCATCTTGGAGCTCTTTTGAAATTTGTAATGATATCATGGGCATCGGTCATGGCCACCTCTATCATACAATTACATGTTCCCAAAATTAAAGATTCCCTTTCGGGATTTGAAATAGAATCAGAATCAAAATTCATTAAAAAAAAATCTACTGGAAAATTATGTTGAATTTTTAAACAGGATATAAGAAATTTAAGTGATGGGATGTAATCATGAAGGTATAATATGCAGGATCTGTGCGGTTTTCCAGATCATTATAATATACTCCTTCATCTTGAAGCCAATAAACATAAAAATAGACCCACCCCTCGTTATCGGTCATTTTAATTGTGGTACGCCCATCCATGCCTGAAACCGAACCTCCTTCTGCCATGAAATTCCTGTCGTAGATATAGGAACGATGAATATAACAATCCGGAGATATGATAATAAAGTCCGATGTTAAATAATCTTCCCCTGAATGCCAGGTTTTGTAGACCTCTACCTCATAGGGGGCAAGAGAGCCGTTAATTCCAACATCCAAATAGACAATCGTGGCATTATCAAGATCTTCTTGCGTGTAAATAGGTGGCCTTCGAGAAAGGAAAACCGTTCCAACAAATAGTGATGTGAAAAGCATTCCCATCAGAACAAGAGAGATGACCATGTTTTTTTTTTGTTTTGTTTCCAGTATTGGTGCAAATTCCAGAAGATCTATTAAGAAATATTTCAGAATTTCTAAAACACAGAAGTATACACCAATAAAAAAGAAAATTGGGGCATGGAAAGCCCCGAAATTCCCTCCTGCTAACCACATACACCCATTAAGAAAAATTAGAACAGAATAGACCATATTGAAAATTCGGTAAAATTTGACACGTTTTTTTGGCTTCGATTTATAATGTGAGTAAGCATTATGGCCTAGGATTAGCAGACTCACAACTGGTAATATAAGGAGAATTGTCCCCATGAAATAAGCTAACAAAATAAATTCTGGTAGAATTCGAAAAATATAGTATGTTGTATTTATTGTCTTATTTTTTGAAAATTCCATAATACATACATTATAGTATATCCATATAATAAATATTGGGCAATTCATTCCTACATATGAAATGTTGAGAAAGAGAAAGAGAGAAAAGTCTCACTAATAACACACTGTTAAGGAATCAGTAAAGGTTTCAGTAAAGGAACAAAAAAGATCAAAGTAATTTTAAATTTCGAGTTAAATTATCAATTTCTGCACTCATAAAAGGTCCAATCGCCACCGCAGTCTTCGTCCCCGCAGGAATTTGGGTTAATCCTGCATCTTGAATCAAACTGCTCGGGAGATTTTGCCGTTTGGCATCATTATATATTTGCAGTAATGCTTCTTCGGAAGCAACCTTGAGCACAATTTTTTTTTGCCCTTCGTTTTTCCAACTTGAATAGATGGATGGATGGTATTTTTGCGCCAATTCCACGGCCACAACTGCAGCATGGCATCCCTGGGCTACCTTCTTTCCCGTAGACATCTTAATATCGGACCGGATGATAATGGCTTGCTTAAATCGGTGAACAGTTTTCATGGTATTTCTTCCCTTAGTTAAATTTCTCGGTTTTATGGTGGATTAGAAGGAAAAAGAGAGGGAGAGAGAAAAAACAGCGATCCAGAATCCTTCATTTTACGTGCGGATGGCGGATCTAATTACATTTCAATTTGTTCGACTTCGATTTGTTTCAATAAGCTCTCAGCAGTTGCTGAATCACACTTAAACGTGAACAATTTTGAGGGCGTACGCAATTTTAGCTTGACCGTATCGCCCGATTTTTTAATTCGGCATTCGAGAGCACGGTTTTGTGCTATATCTAAAAATTCTTCTTCATTAAAGAGTTCTGTGGGCATTTTTTTCTACCTGATTTTTTTAGTTTAAGATTACGACTATCGCTCTCTTCGCTTTGGTCTGAGATTCTTGGAGTGACATTTCCGACATTTCTTTGCGCGGAATGGATTTCGGCAACCACACTTTCTGCAAATGTATACATACAGGTGGTAATGGTCTGCAACTTTTCTAAGGTACGGGTCTGTTACTGGCATTTTACGTTCCTACTTGATTATTAAAAGTACTATACCAACTTCAATGAATCATTGATTAAAATTTTTTTGAATAGCCCCTTCCACAAAATTGCTATTTCATGCCCACCGCTTTCTGGATGATTTTCCCCTTCAATTTTTTCAAAGTTTTCGACTTGAGAATCGTGAGCGACTTTAAGTCTGTGGGATAGTGCGTAAGGCACTCGTATCCATCCTTGGTGACCAAAACTGTATCCGAATGGCGCACACCGCCAAACTCTGGGTCGTAGATTCCGGGTTCCACACTAATAACCATGTTCTCTTCCAATATGTGTTCACTACCCTCGGCGACCCAGGGTCCTTCATGATTTCCTTGACCGATTCCATGACCGGTGCGGTGGAGAAGGAATTCTCCATATCCTTCCTCTTTAAGATAATCCATTGCGGCCTTATCCACATCTGAAGCCTTTACTCCTGGGCGGATCATGGCAAATGCCCGATTTCGTGCTTCTTCCATTGCCGCTTACATCTTTTGGTGCTTTTCGTTGGGGGGCGCTAAACAGAAAGTGCGTTCACATTCAGCAGCATATCCATTAACCCGTAGATAGGACATTGCAGCAAGGGGCCCGTCTTTCAATTTTCCATCCACAGGTGGAACTCCGTGGGGTTTCGCGCTGAAGGGAGCAGGCCATGTGGCTGTGAGAAACTCGGTTTGGAGCGGATCGAAGAAACCTGTCTTGATTACCTCCAGTTGAATTTTTTTTGCAATAGAAAACATCTCTAAGACCGAAACACCGTAATAGGCATTTTTCATCATTAGGGTCATTCCCATGTCTGCATATCGGGAGGCTTCACGGATCATGGCAACTTCGGCTTTGGATTTCACAAGGCGGAGTTTTTCCACAATCCCATAGGGTTCAATCGAGCAGGTTTTGACACTGGAAAGACCAACAATTTTATTACGATTTTCCAAAGAAATACTCGGTTCCAATCCAATTTTTGCCATACCGTTCATTTCCTTCATGCCCTTCAAAATAATTTCCATCCTTTCGGGCCATCCATCACCCTTT
>JABCSI010000309.1 GCA_018238965.1 Promethearchaeota archaeon | reverse complement strand
ACTTGTTTTGGAGGTCTTTTTTCACCGAAGAGCTCTTTGAGAAACGGGAGGGTGCAATTTATGTTCTCCGTAAATATTTGTTCCTGTTGGCGCTTAAGCATTGTGAAAACATCTGTCGGTTCATTGGCGATGAATGTGCTGGGTCTCCCCTCAATCTTGGTGATGATTAGCTTCTTTGTCATGTCGTTGAGAATCTCGTAAATTCTTGAATAGGGGACACCGGTTATCTCGCTTAGTTCATGCGCGTTCATTTCACCCGATTTCAATAATGTGATGTAGAGGTTGCTGAAATAATCTGTAAATCCAAGTTGTTTCAATGCAGCACGGATCTCGGGCTTCACTTTGGGCATTTTGTATTTTCTCATATCATGTCCTTTCCATAAATTTTTTCAATCTGGCGATTTGTTTCCTGTAAAGCAAACTCGTAGATTTTTCGTATATATTCGAAATCTCGTAGGTTCCAAGTTGGTTTGTAGAAGGGAATGGAGATTGAATCTAAAGCATGCTCAAAAAAATCAATCATTTGGTCAACCATCGACAAAATCGTCTTCAATGAAGTTTGACTCTGATGCATTTCTGGATATACAGCGCGTATTAATTCTGAATAATTCTCAATATTTTCTGCCTTGCAACTAATAACTCGGGTTGTTTGAATTATTGAGACCCGAAATGTAAGTTTGCTTATTGTTTCTAATTCTTTTCGCGGTCCAGATGCAGTATGTAACAAGGACATATCATTTTCTGCGTATTCGGGATAGTATTTTTCGACCAACTCATCCAGTTGGGTTTGATCTATTTGGTGGTTCTTATAAAAAGGTAATGCATAAACAGATGTATTTAGAATACTGCGCAATTGGGATTTTAACTTGCGGCGAACGTAATCCTTCAGGATGTAGTCGTAATAATTATGTGCCGTGAATTCTGCAAAAGGATTCTCCGAATTATGGCGAATGTACTCCTGTTTTAAGAAATCTAAACCGATATCAATGAGAAAGAGCAAATAATGCCTCAAAAGATGATAATTTCGCTTAATATATGACGGACCCGCAGCTTCAAAATCGATTTGGCTTTGACTCATATGTTTCTCACCTATACCAGTACCCATGGAAGAATTCTTTAAATATTTGTGATTAAAACTTTTTTTGGAATTTCATGTAAAAAAAATCATCAACCATCCCCCAAAAAAAAAGAATGAAGTTTTAGTATTCTATTTGTTAAAGATGGTAATTTCTGTCAAATATGACAATAAATTCTCGCTAAATTTCATATTTCTTTCCTTTAAACCAGGGTAGACTTTTTTCAGCAAATTAAAAACATCATTCTTGAGACTGTCTGAGTACATTTTAACAAAATCCAGTGCTCCCGTTGCCCTATATATTTCCCGAATTTGTTCTATTTCCTCTGGAGTTGCTTGGAGATTCCCTAAGGTAGAATCGAGTTTTTGACGTTGGTCTTTATCCGCTGATTGGTGTGCGATTACCGTTAAAATTGTGCATTGTCCGCTTCGAATGTCTGCATCGATGGATTTTTCCTTGGGATCGCCGAAACTACCCTTCACATCATTCACCAGTTGTTCAATTATGCCCAGTTTATTCATGGCTTGCATTAGGGGTTCCATTTGGGACTTTCGCGCATTGCCTAAGATTGCTCCGATTCCCACCGCGGTTTCCATTTGCTTACCCCGCTTGAGGGAACTGAGTATCAAATAATCTTCCAAAGTGATTTGATCTAAAGACTTGAGTTTATAATGCTCATCCAGAAGGTATCCACGGGTCATTCCTTCCAACCCTGCTATGTATGTATTGATAGCATTCTGTTTTCGCTTAATATCGAACTTACTATCGAGGATGATCCTTGAACCGAGCAGAGAAGTGAGATTCCCTCCATATATTGCACTGGAGGATTCGTATTCCGTAATTCTTGCTTGATCCATCTTAGATTTCTTCGATTTTTGATTCAAGTTTTCTATATCCATTATTGATTTATGGAATGTGGGTAGACCTCGCCGAATCTCCTCATTATCAATTAAATCATCGATTACAAGGGTGGAAATATGTAATAATTCGATGGAAATGCTAATTTTGTAAATGTCCTCTAAATATTCGGAGATCAGTTTGTCGGACGATAAACCGATGAATGTATTAACCAAACAGATGGGCAGTAAACGTCTCCCAGGACCTTTTGAAAAATTAAATGAATGGGTTAAAAATTTCCGCAGATAGGGCTCTTCTTCTTCGTCGATTAATTTTTTGAAATAGGCGTTCATCCTTTGGTTAATTTTTTCACGTTCGCTGTTCAAAAATGCAATGAATTTCTCGGTCATTAATTTTCCCTCACATTACCAACGATCTTTCTCCCTTTAAATATTTTCTTAGCGAAAGAAGGATTGTAGCAAATCATCAAGGAATTTGGAGTGCATTATAGCGCTATAATCCCCGGGTAAATTCGGGACGAAGATAACGGGGATTTTCAATTCCCTTGTCTATGGCTTGCACGAGGGCTTTCTTATCTTGGGCTAAAATACCCTTAAGAGCTAAATAGTTAGACGCGTGATTTGAGCGAAATATGCATCCATGGAGGTCATCCGAACTATGAAGGAGAATTTGTTGAAGTTCTCTCAGTACCCCAGTGTGATCGAGGGGTTTAAATACACCGGATCGAAGATCTTTCTCTAAAGGAGTTCCTGGGGGGATCATTAAGGTCAGTGCTGAAATATACCACTCCTGTGTTTGCTTGGGGTTCATGGCATTGATGAGTTTGGCTGTAGCGATTGCATGTTTCCGACTGGCATCGGGATCTGATCCCGCCAAACCCAAAATAATGGTACCCGAGAGGATAATCTTTGCTTGATGTAATTTCTGGGCGGCTTGGGCTAATTCGGCGGCAGTTGTACGCTTATTGATTTTTTGGAGCAGGGTATCATCTCCGGTTTCGATGCCCAAATATAGCATGTTTAAACCCGCTTTCCGAATTTCTGCCAGTTCCTCATCAGATTTTCGGATAATATCTTTAGCATGGGCGTAGGCACTCACTCGTTGTAGATTGGGATGAATAAGATAACTTTCTTTGGAAATTTCAATCAGATCCTTCGGTTTCATCACAAAAGCATTCCCGTCCAATAAAAATATCCTTTCGACCCTGGAGCCGTAAATTGTACGGGCTTTTTGGATGTCGCGCTTAATATCCTCTACTTTTCGTATGGAGAATTTCTTATCTCTGTAGGGATAGCAGAAGGTACACCGAAATGAGCAACCCACAGTAGCAGTGACCAGAAGGGATTTTTTTCCTTCGGAAGGCGGACGAAAAATCGGTTCCACGTAGTAGAGATCACTAAATTCAGTAAAATCCATTTTCAGTTTATATATAATTCACTCCCAGTTTAAATTTTTCAGATTCTCTAAAACTTCACCAAAAAATTTTTTTTAAATGTTTAACTTTATTCCTTATTCCTACTTATTTCACCCATAATCATCTTAACAGTAGTGCAAAATATGCCAAAGAAAACAACTAAGTCAAAGAAAAATGTCAGAGTTATTGCGTGCGAACATCTAAAGACTCTAAATGAAATTTCTAATCATGGGTCTCCGTTATGTAATTGTAAAACTAGAAAATTCACCATGAGTCCATTTAACCTCGTATGTCAAGTTTGTGTGTCATATAAGGAACGAAAAGATGGGAAAACCCACGCTAAAATGTATGTAGCTGACGATGCTGAAGATTTTAGTTATGATTTGAACGAAATCGACATCTCCGATGATGATTTTGAAGACGAAGCCCTCGATATTGTGGAAGATGAAGATTATGATGATGAAGAAGAAATCAAGGTTAAACCTAAGAAACGTAAGAAGACTTCAAAGAAAAAAGTTGTCGAAGAAGATGACGATGATGAAGACGACGAGGATGAATTTGAGGATGAAGATGTCGCCTTAGTAATCGGAGTTACCAAAGAACCCAAAGAGGAAGAGGTCGATTATGAAGACGAGCGAGAAGAAGGCTTAGGCAAGAAACACAGGAAACATCCAGGGGCAGAAGATCTAGAGGAAGATGAAGAACTGGAAGAAGAATTGGAAGAATTGGAAGATGAAATATTGAGTATGGATGAAGATGTCAGCGATGATGGCGATGGATCTGACGCAAATGATGGCTCATCCGTTGATTTCCAAAAAGATGTAATTGAGAAGATTAAAATCATTGGTTCTGGAGAAAATAAGAAGGAGATCTGTCCCTTCTGCCAAAAATCAAAAGTTTCCGTTTTACGTCACTTACCACGGTGCAAGCGAACCCCCGATGATGTGAAGGCCGCCTACGTAGTATATAAAAAGAAGAAGAAGAAGTAAAAACTAATTCGTAGATAATAAAGACTATCCATAAATTTTTTTTATCCTTAACATCTTCTGTATTTTATTCTTACTTATCGATTGGAAATATTAAAAATTTTAACGCTCTCTTTTTGATTAAATGAAAATCAAGGAAAATGTGAGGTGAGTTGCTATAAGGCGACATCCCTCACGTGATTGCAAAAGATTTTGCACCGAA
>JABCSI010000308.1 GCA_018238965.1 Promethearchaeota archaeon | reverse complement strand
ACCTACATTTACTGCCAAAATACTCATTTTTTTTCCTCCTTTTTTTGCCTCCTTTTGTTGTTACTAGTAATGTATTTTGTCGCACTATCAGTAATCCTTGTGACATAATTTTTGTCACATCCTTATCTTCTCTCGATCATGCTCGTTTTTATAAGAAAATAACTGAAAGAAAAAATAGGCATGCTTCTTTAGTTTCATGCTTTCTGGATTTGCTTAATCAACTGATTTTTGAAGTATATCAGAAGAATTGAACCGCCATTCGATTCTCTGACTTCTATCTTTTTTCCTGCTAACTTGTAATCAACCGTATAAGCGTTTCCTTTGTATTTAATGACCCCTGACATTCCAATTTTGCGAAATTCTTTTTTAGCGATGATATTCTGCCAGAAATCTGGAAGAGTATGGTTGCAAAGCTTTTGATCGTGATAATATATCTCAAGAGTTCCATCAAATTCGATTAATTCGACTCGTAGACCGGAATATCCTGATGGAATATCAAATTGGTGACCTTTATATTTGATTTCATTATATTTCGATACCTTCCGCGTATTATATTCACCCAACCAACGTTCCCAATGAATTTTGTGTTGCATTGGTCGAAAGATTCGATCTTCCTGGTTGAAATAAATATCGGCAGGGTTCGTGGATTTGGGCAAAGATCGATGAGGTTTTTCGTAATTATACCATTTTAGCCAATCTTGAAAATCTCCGTTTAATTCTTTTAATGAATATTCAGGTAATGTTTTTACCTTATGTCTCACTTCAGGTAGAAAACTTTGGACCACTGTTCCAAACCACCGCTCGAGTTTTCCTTTAGTCTGAGGGTGATAAGGTGCAGCGAAGATCGGTTCTACATCCACCAAGTTGAGCAATTTCGAATACTTTGTCCCAAGTTCTCCAATCGTATTTCGGAATTGAGCTCCATTATCTGCTAAAATTTGTCGAGGACGACCACAACTCAAAAAGCTTTGTCTAAGTAATTCTATGACTTGGTGCCCTTTCTCATCTGATGCATAAAATGCGGCCGTAATATAGCGCGAACAATCATCGAGTAAAGCAAATAAATATACTTTCCCCACTTTTTCAATGGACTGAACTCCGGCTATATCAATTTGCCATAGATCATTGGGATATTTCCGCTGAAACTTAACATACCCTTTTCTCTCGGCTGGCTTTCTTACGGAAAGACCTTCTTTAGCAAGGAACTTACGAATTGTAGATAAAGAGGGAATCTCGCTTGATAACTGATTTTTAAGCATTGACTGAATTTTTGTTGCGGATCGGGCAGGAATTTCAAGTTTTATCCGCTTGATCTCATCGAAAACTTGGGTTGAATATTTCTTTCCCTGTGGTCTCTTATGTTTCAGAAATTGCTGATCGGGATTGATACATAGCTCGTGTTGATTCAACCATCTGTATACAGTTCGGGAACTTCTTCCAGTAATTTTCCCTATTTCCTTTGGAGAAAGGCCTTTATTGTGAAAGAGACTCAACGCTTCTTCTCGGAGTTCTTTGATTGATCCTTTTTTCGGTTTCATGGTAATCTACCGGTGCTTTGTTTATCTACTGCACCGATTGGATACAATTGTTGATATCCTATAAGAAAGCACAAGATCTACAAGCGATGTATATAATTTCATCGAATAGACTTCAAATATTGAAAATCAAAAATGTCACATTGTTGATTGACGACAAAGAGCGTCAGTGAAAATGTCACAGATAAAAAGAAGCAAGAATTAGTGTCATTTGGCATTACTGCTGACAAGAGGGGAGCAATAAGAATTTGACACAAGAATTACTGATTTTGTGTCATTTTTTAATTACTGATCACAAATTTATTACCAAAACATTTCACCGTGATTCGAAATCTTCTAATGCCAGAATTATTCTATAATACTACATCAGCAAGGAGAAAATATATAATGTCTACCCGAAATAATTATTTTCCAAATCCTTTTTCAGAATATGGAAAAACTACAAAGAAATATGGAATTTCAAGAATTATATGGTCAATTTTTCAAATGATTGCAGTATATGGATTGGCTTCAATGTACGATGCTGTGGAATATATCGACCTAACTGATCCAGAGGCCATGATTGCGTTCGTGGAAACCCATATAGCAAGTATAATTCTATATATCCTTATTCTTTTGATTGGTTTGATAATATTTTTTGTCATTCTAATTCAATATTTATCCAAATTGAATAATTTAGCAAAATCCACAATGGATTCAAATCTAAAAACTGTATTTTGGATAGAAATTGCTAATATTTTACTAGTAGTTATTGGAGGAATCATCATTGGAGTTTACGCAACATTTGTTAAACTAGGATTGTTTGTTGTCATTGTATTCCTTCTGGAAAAATGGGTGAAATCAATTCCCGCTCAAGCGGATAAACTACCGCTCATGGAAAGAACAAAAATGTCATTCCTATTAATGAAGATCGGAGCAATTTATGCACTATTTATAAGTATTTACTCAACATACGTGGAAATACCTGGAATATTGGGAGCGATTTTATTATATCTCGGACAACCAATATGGGCTTTTGGATTATTGAAAATTGGGGATGAAATTGTAGCATCGGATCTTTTACAATCATCACCCTCCATCAAAATTGAACCTATTTTCAAAACATAACATTCAAACAGTTTTTCGGTACCAATTATCTGGATGTTTTGTTTCCAAGTTGCCTTATCGCTTGGTATGAAGCCAAACAAGATGGAAAATGGCGAGTTGCAGATTTATGTTTAATCGCCGAAATATCTTTTTTTAGAATCAAATTTATCTTTTGGTAATAGACTGGCATACTCGATTTAGCCCCCTCCCTCGGTGGTCTGCGGTGGTGTTTTTTTCTTCTATTGTCCATTTACTCGCGGATTGAGTCTTGTTTGTCACTATACCATAGTTAAAAGTCAGTATGTGGTGATGTGGTGCAATTTAACTTGGATAATTTCAATCTGGGATAGTAAATCTGATTATGTCAGAGCAGATAAGAGAATAATAGAAAAAAAGTCACTATCCGATAGTGACCACCATCAATCGAGTAGATGCGGTGAGAAAGGCTCACAAGATGCCGTCAGATTTCATGACGATGTATAAGAAACGAAACCAAGAACTACGGGATAAAATTGCTCACTTAACCGAGCAATAATCCTTTTTTTTCCTTAATTTTCCTATTTCCTATCTACTCAGCAAAACCGATTTTTCCTACAAAACCCATTTAGCAAGGGAATTCGAAACGTAAATTTTAGGCAAAAACTTATCTAACTCAATTCTGATAAGGTATATAAGAACTTATATTTTAA
Organism: Promethearchaeota archaeon; assembly: GCA_018238965.1. Taxonomy (GTDB): domain Archaea; phylum Asgardarchaeota; class Lokiarchaeia; order Sigyniarchaeales; family Promethearchaeaceae; genus Harpocratesius. The sequence goes on along the minus strand of JABCSI010000308.1, from coordinate 1,231 downwards.
ATCGAAATAAACGTTCTACAGTCGATAATTTTAAAAAATCGATTTTTTTCAAGCCCATTTTCACTAACAAATATAAACAAGGGAGAAAAAGAGAACATAGATTATCACGAGTGAGAATCGTATGAAGAAAGTAATTATCACGGGTGCATCTGGATTTGTGGGTGGACATCTGGTTGACGAAAATTTGAAACGAGGAAATGTAGTTCGAGTTTTAGTCCTCGAAGGGGACCCCAAGGAAGAGGTCCTTCGGGAAAAAGGGATCGAGGTAATCATCGGAAATATTACAGATTTCGAATGTGTGGCACATGCCTGTGACGGGATGGACATCATTTTCCACTGTGCCGGTATCGTCACGGATTGGGCACCAAAACAACTTTATCTCGATGTCAATGTCTTGGGAATGGAAAATATCTGCAAAGCAGCTGTGAAGGCAAAGGTTGAACGTCTTGTTTATATGAGTACGAATGATGTTTTCGGTCCAATTGAAGATGTGGTGATGGATGAAACCTTTCCACTAAAAAAATGGGGAGAACCGTATCCGGATACAAAAATTGACGCTGAAGAAATTGCATGGAAATATTTCGAAGAATTTCAATTACCAATTACTATGGTTTATGCCTGTTGGGTTTACGGAAAGGGAGATATTACCTTTGTCCCGCTCTTGGCAGATGCTATTATCAAAAAAGAGTTGATTTTCTGGCGAAAAGATGTCCATGTATGGCCCACCTATATTGATAACTTAATCGATTTACTTATGATCATGAGTGTTGATCAACGTGCCATTGGCAAAGGATATTTAGTGCACGATGGTGAAATGGTCACATTGCAAGATTTTTGCGAAGAGATTGCGCGTACCTTAGACGTTCCCCCAATTACGACCTATATTCCATATTGGTTAGCAAAATTTGTTGGGTGGTTTATGGAGAAATGGTGGCGTCTGATGAGGAAAAAATCCCGCCCACTCTTGACGACCTATACTGTCACGAATTTGGGTTCGCGCTTTAATTTTTCGATTGACAAGGCAAAACGGGAATTAGATTGGGTGCCTAAAATATCCTACAACGAAGGAATGGAAACCACCATGCAGTGGCTGAAAACTCTTGATTTTAAAACTCTGAAAGAGAAATAATTTTTTTAAAATAATTAACCGTCACCAAAAGTAAAGAAAAACTTGGACATTCTTAGACTTTAATAAACTAATACTGTCTACAGCGTTATAAAATTAAGATTT
>JABCSI010000062.1 GCA_018238965.1 Promethearchaeota archaeon | reverse complement strand
TCCTTGTTCTGATGAGATTGCTCGAATTGGAATACGTAGTGTACTATCAATTTTCTTCGTAATAATATCCAAGTTTGCAGTCATTCCAGATTTTATCCGTTCATCTTCTTCGTCAAATTGAAGTGTAATTTTATATGTTGGAACACCTTCAATAATTTTTTCAGCTTCTGATAACTCTTGCTTTACTTGGTGGTTTCTACCTCGGGCCTGACTATGTGAAAAAGAAAAAAGGGCGGAATTTGCCTATTATTCGACACTTATGGGTCCGAACGGAATCATTGCAGACCAAAAAGCTCAAAAAAAGTGGGACTCCTTAAGTGAAGCAGCCCAAAGCACCCAGTTATTGCAGTTTTATTCGGCTTTCTTAGAGCACTGATTTAACATATCCGCCATCTACCGCAATCACTTGGCCAGTAATGTAAGAATTTTTGGCAGATAGTAAAAATGTGACCAACGCAGCCAATTCCTGTGGATCACCCAATCTTTGGAGGGGGATTTTCTCAATCCATATTTCTTCTACTTTATCGATTGATACTCCTAATCGCTCAGCACGAGACTTATTTAAATCTATCAAACGTTCTGTTCGTGTGGGTCCAGGTAAAACGGTATTGATCAGAATATTATGCTGACATACTTCATTGGAAAGAGTTTTTAAATATCCAATCACCCCCAAGCGTGTAGTATTGGATAGCACTAAGTTTTCTATTGGTTGTTTTGCAGATACGGAAGTAATCGCAGAAATCCGGCCAAATTTCTGCTCTATCATCATGGGAACAAACAATTTACACAATCTAACCACGGATAGAAGATTAGTATTCAACGAACGCTCCCATTCTTCCTCAGAAACAGATAAAGAATCCCCAGGGGGAGGTCCCCCAGCATTGATTACCAAACCATCTATCCGATGATATTTTTCTTCGATGAATGAATGGAGTGCTTGAACTTCTTCCAATTTGGAAATATCTGCTTGAAACCAAGCAACAGGAAATTCAGCCACTTTTTGAATGGTGGCTACTGCTTTTTTCAAATTTTCTTCGGATCGGGAGACTATAATTACTTGTCCTCCTTCTTTAGCTATTGTTTCCGCGCATGCATAACCCAATCCCTTGCTGGCGCCCGTTACTACTATTATTTTTCCAGAATACTGTAAATCCATCTTTTACTTACCTTCTTTTAAATCTATTACGGTTTTCTCCAAAGAAGATTCAATGTTTAGAATTCGTGTTTAGAAATTCTTCCAATAATCATTCAGTTCTTCTGCGGATACATCCCATTTTCTGTCGGGATTGTCTTCTAGTTGTTCCATTAGCATAAATTGGGGGAGATTGTCTACGGCAGGTAAGCCTTCCACATCATTGAAGTTTCGTTCCAATAAAATCCAAGATTTGCTCCAATCGATTAATTCTTCGGGAGTGAGATTCCATCCATATCGCGCATTAAGTAGCTGGATCAAAAGGGGAACCGATTCATAGGTGGGCCCCACAAAGAAACATTGTCCAACGGCATCATGGATCATGGTAAATATTTGCAGCTCCTTGGATAATACCACTTTATGTTCTCCCTCATAGACCTTTCCATAGGAACGATCTGGGTATGGATTTCTGTTTGCAATGGCTGAACCCGCTGTGTGATCTCCACCCATGGGAGAAGTGATAAATGTGACACCCATACCTTTGAAGGAACGAGGATCATATCCGGGAAGACCTTGCTGTTTCACATGCGCAACTCGAGAAATGTTAAAATGTAATCCGGTTTGAAATGCGCCTTGGGCAACGATTAAACTATCGGGGTTGTCAGTTGCAATCCCCTTGATCAAATCAATTACTCTATCGGCATCCCCCCATTGAATTTTTCCCGTTTCCATAAAAACTCCGACGGCATTACCCATTTCTATTGTATCTACCCCAAGATCATCGCAAACATGATCTATTTCCGCTAATTTCTCAATACTGTTGATGAGTAAATTCGATCCATTCAAGGCAACGGTTTCATATTCAAGACTGGAAGTAATATGCTCTCCTTTCGCATTCTTGAGTAAATTTGAGCACTTAATCACACAGCCGGGAGAACAAGGGATCCCATTTCTGCCATTGTTCTCCAAAATAAAATCATACAGACTTTCGGCGCTTATTTTATCCACATCTTGGAATGATCCACGTCGGTAATTCTGCGTAGGCAAGGCATTTAAAGAATTCATAGTTGTCAAGCCAATTAGTGTTCCAAATTTTGAAAATGACCGTTTGGCAGCATATAATGCCTTTCCCCATGTTTTTGCAACGGTTCGGAAAGTTTTCACATCCGAATATGTTATTTTGGTTTTTTCTGGAGGTTGAACAACGATTGCCTTCAATTTCTTAGAACCCATGACAGTCCCCATCCCTCCTCGACCAGCATGGCGGGAAGGATAGCCTTCCATATCTATGGAGGCGATGGAAGCCGATTTTAAGCATTTTTCTCCCGCTATTCCAATCGAAAAGATGCCACAGTTTTTTCCATAGCGTTCGCGCAAGATAATACTCAATTCGTAATTATTCTTAGATTGTAGATCCTCACACGGAATTATTTTGATGTTACCTGCTGGTTCGACTAACAATAGCAACCAATTTTCTGCAACATTTTCACATATTATAGCACGGATATCATGACGGCCTAAGAGTGCTGGAGCGCGCCCTCCAACGTTCGATTCTTTTATTCCCCCCGTCAATGGGCTCTTGGCACCAATGGAAATCCTACCCGAATTGGGACACGGGGTTCCCGTCAAAAATCCTGTAGCAAATATTAGCTTATTCTTCCGCCCTAGGGGATCTGTTTTCGGAGGCACTTCCTCTGCAATAATTTTGGATGAAAGGGATCTACCGGCAAAGAACATATAGGGGTGGGCCGGGGTGATCTCTTCGCTGGTGATTTCTTGGGATTGTAAATTGACTCGTAGGATTTTCGGCATATTTTCTCACATACATGTTATCTTTAAGATTATTTATAGGATTCATATTCGCCTTCGTATTTCCCAGTTCCCGATGATTTGATATTTATGAGCTGATGGAGAGACATGAGCCTTTCTTGTTTGGTAATTACGGGAACCTTCAAGATGTCATTGGTATATTTAGGCATCTTTGACTGTTGGATTCGGCGCTCAATGAACGAACGATGGGTCTCCATTCGGGTTTGGAGCAATATAGGTACCCTTTGAAGCAAATCATTGAAATTTTGAGAAATAATTTTCCCAAAGGTAGGATCCATCTCATAGCCCACACTCGAACGTCCTGTAAATAGGGCTGCGGCTGAGGTGGTTCCGGTACCCAAAAATGGATCCAGAATCGTATCGCCGTAGATGGAATACATATTAATTAATCGGAATGCAAGCTCAAAGGGAAAAGCCCCGCTACGGGATCGGTTATTGGAAGTCTGAAAATTATTGGGAGTCTTGGGAGTCTTGGGAGTCTTAGAAGTTTTTGAAGCCTTAAAAGCCTTAGAAGTCTTGGATGATGATTTCTTAGTGAGGGATTGCATTTTTCCCTTAAAGGTCCACAAATCCGAAAACCAAGTATTTCTTTCCTCCCAAAAATAGGCACTGGCTCTGCGACGTTCTTTTTCTTCCTCCCCGGAAAATTTTCTCCCCGCACCCTTTCTAAAAACCAAGATATATTCATGCTCCAAGGTGACATATGCATTCGGTGGCATCATACCCGAACCCATAAATTTAGTTGGTGAATTGGTCTCTTTACGCCAGATTATTTCCGGTAGCGATTGGAACCCCAATTTATGCATACGCTGGATAATCTCTGCATGGGAAGGGAACAGATAAAATTGAGAATTTAACGAACGAGTAGCATCCCCAATATTTATACACACGATCCCACCAGGTGTCACAACTCGATATAATTCAGCCCATACTTTGTTCAGTATATCATGCATGAGGGAAAATGCCTGTTGTCCATCCCCCTCTTGAATTGCTTGTGAAATTTGGGGGTTTTGGTCAATAAAAATCTGATCCCACATCTCAATCATTGGATAAGGGGGAGAAGTTACCACCAAGTGCACGGATTCATCGGGAATTTCACCCATCTGCGTAGATGATTTATAGAAAATCCGATGGGTACTTTGGAGGGATTGTGGCATGGCAACGTCAAAACGACTCGGTTGAATAAGATAGAAATTGTGGAATTTAGTAATTATGGAAAAAAAGAAACATCATAGCGAGGTTGGTTTATTTCAAGATTGTTAATCCAGGATACAGCGGAAATAGTTTGGTGAGTTCCAGAATTTCTACCCGAACCTTGGCACTAACAGTTTTATCACCCTTCGACTTAAGAACACGTGCGATACCACTGGCGATTACCTTCATTTCGGATTCCTTCATCCCACGGCTGGTAATTGCAGGAGTTCCCAATCGAATCCCCGAAGGATTAAAGGGCGTTGATGGTTCATAGGGCACGGTATTCTTATTCGTAGTAATCCCAGCTGCATCAAGGGCATTTTGAATCAGTTTTCCTTCCCCAGTAAGACCTTCGGGACGCATATCAATGAGGATTAAATGATTATCGGTGCCATTTGAAACCAACTTGACATCCAAGGCCATTAATTCTTCTGCAAGTGCTTTGGCATTCTTCACGATTTGGGCGGCATATTCTTTAAAATCGGGTTTCATCGCCTCTTTAAAGGTTACGGCTTTGGCAGCCACGATATGATCATGGGGTCCACCCTGTAATCCGGGGAACACAGCAGAATCGATCAATTGACCAAGGTTCTTTTTAGATTTGGGATGATATAACTCGTGTAAACGATCTTCGGTTTTGCACATGATAATAGCGCCCCGTGGACCCCGCAAGCTTTTATGCGTTGTTGTGGTCACGACATCTGCATAGGGAACCGGACTTTGATGTACCCCTCCTGCAACTAACCCTGCAATGTGGGAAATATCCGCCAGTTGGTAAGCATCGACTTCTTCGCAGATTTCTTGGAATGCTTTAAAATCGATTTTTCGTGGGTAAGCGGTTAATCCCGAGACAATCATCTTAGGTTTTTCTTGAACCGCTAATTTCCGAACCTCGGCCATATCCAGCATTTCAGTCTTCGGATCCACGTCATAGCTGACACATGTATAATTTTTCCCCGAAAAATTCACAAAACTCCCATGGGTCAGATGTCCGCCAGAAGTTAGATTAAACCCAAGGAATTTATCCTTTAAGTTTAATAATGCAAAATAAACGGCTTGATTCGCAGGAGACCCCGAGTAGGGTTGCACGTTGACATGCTCTGCACCAAACAATTCTTTTGCCCGATCAATGGCGATTTGCTCGACTATATCGACGATTTCATTTCCACCGTAGTAACGCTTTTTGGGGTAGCCCTCGGAATATTTATTGGTAAACACGCTGCCCGTTGCTTGCATAACAGCCTTATAAGTGTAATTTTCACTCGGAATGAGTTCAATGCCCTCTTCTTGCCGTTTGATTTCCTTCAAAATAAGGTCGGCAATTTCGGGATCCATATCGTTTATATCTGTATTTAATCGTGTGTTTAATTGGTTCATATAAAACAGCCTCTGCCGAAGAATATCTTTCTATTCTATAAATACTTTATCAAATACCCAGTAAATATCGGAATAGATTTTTTTAATGGGCTACGGGCTTTTCGGCAGAAGATCCAACGCTTTATAAAGATCCCCACCGATAATAGAATAAGGATGTGAAAGAAATCGAATGAAGGATCTCGAGGACACGAACGCTCACACTAGTGCTCATTCAAGTATTCATTTCAGAGCCCAATCTGGCCCAAAATTAAAGGAAATTGAAGAATTATCCGAATTATTAAAGGCATTGGCAAATTCCACCCGATTACATGTGCTTACTCTATTGGGAAATAGACAATACGAATTTCAGGAAATAAAAGAAGCGGTGGATCTTGGTAAAACGGCCCTTTCCAATCATTTATCAAAGCTCGAAGAGCTGGGCTTAATCTCTCGGCCAATACGGGGAACCTATCAGTTAACACCCCTCGGTCGAACATATATGAACGTCAATACAGCTTTGTTTCGTGAAGTTAAATTCGTTTCTGCGCAATCACTGGTTCAACAAGATACAAAATTGGATGGACCCGCAGACGTCAAACCTGCGCCTAAATTTGAACCCATCAAGGTGGATCATCCTGCGTACTTTTTGAATTCCTGGGATTCTTTTTCAGGTTGTGTGGCGGGGATATTTCAAGCCCTAGGTAGGGATTACGATCAAATTGATATCAGTGGATATACAGGAATTGCTTTTACTAATACTTTTGACCCAACTGGGATTACTGGGACGTTTCGATACGATACATCTGAATGGGAAGCGATTTACGATATTCTGAGAAAACTCGGTCTTCGCTTCGATATTTTTTATGAGGAATTCCCATTCCCCACCCATGAACATATTTCTCGGAGAATTATTCCACGAAAAATTCACATTTGCGGCACTTTTTCTTAATCGGATGAAGCAGAGGCAAGATTCCCCACCAGTTTCTCATTTCTTGGGATTGGCCATCAAGGAATATAACAGTGCTCGATATTTGATGCAGGAATTTAAAATTTGTTTCCCCTATCGCATATTTGGTCCGAACGAGGCGAAATATCCTGAAAAAGGCGTGCAAATATTAATTAAAGTCCACGACCATATCCAAATAACCATTAAACATTTAGAAGATGCATATTCCCTTTGGTAATTATATGATTGTTTCTCGATTCCGCTATCAATTCAAAAATTTTTTTTCTAATGATCCATTTATTTTCTTATACAGCCCTTTTTGGGATGTGAGTTTTTGGGATTGGACTAGCCATGAGTGAAAAAATCGAGGAAAAAATTCGGGAATTTGAAGATCGGCTTGCCCGCACCCAAAAGAATAAAGCCACGCAGAAATCAATCAATTATACTAAAGCACAGATAGCACGCCTTCGTGACCAATTAATAAAAATTGCCAGCTCCAAGAAAGGGGGAGGCTCTGGTTTCGGGATAAAGAAAACAGGGGATGCCCAAGTAGCCTTCATCGGCTATCCCAGTGTTGGAAAATCCTCTTTGCTTAACCTATTAACTGAACAAGCAACGGACAGTAAGGTTGCCTCATATGATTTCACTACGATCCAAGCCGTTCCTGGAATGATGGATATTGAGGACGCAAAAATTCAATTGATTGACCTTCCAGGTATTATTTTGGGCGCAGCGGCGGGAAAAGGAAAAGGAAAGGAGATCATTGGGGCCGCCCGGAGTGCCGACTTAGTTTTAATACTTATCGCCTTTCAATACGATGGAAGCATCGATTTTGAACATCTAGATCAGATCCGCAAAGAATTATTTGATGCGGGCATTCGGTTGGAAACTCAACCCCCTAGAATTCAAATTAAAACCCGAACCCGCGGAGGAATTGGCTTTACCTATAATGGTAAGCAAGAAATGGACCAAGAAGAAGTTAAAAGCTTAATGAACGAACTGGGCTTTAGCAATGCTGCAATCTATTTCTACGAACCAAATATTACGCCAGACCAACTCATCGATTACGTACTTGCAAACCGCGTTTATATTTCAGAATATGTCGTAATTAATAAGTCTGATCTTGAACTCGAAAAGGGAAAATATACCGATGAGAAAATCACCAAAATCATCGGGCATTCCAATTGGATCAAGATTTCTGCCCTCAATCAAGATAATATTCGGGAATTGCAACACGATATTTTCCAAAAACTGCAATTAATTCGGGTTTATTTGAAACCTCCGGGAGATGAAGCAGATATGGAGGAACCCATTATTCTATCGAAGAATGCCACGATTGAGACACTCTGCAGAAAATTGCACAAATCTTTTATCAATAATTATCGTTATTCGTTGATCTGGGGGCCCTCTGCAAAACATCCTGGGCAAAAATTTAACCTTATGGACCACGTTTTGTTGGACGGCGATGTTGTTTCTATTTACTTAAGGCGATAAATTCCGAGCATTTATTATCTTGGAGCAAACTTATTTTACCGAAGCGAACTTGATTCAATCATGGTTAGTCGACAACTCACTACGGCAGCCTTCGGTCGTGTGTCCGATTTTATGCTTTCCCAGGCGCGGGATATCGAACGTCACCGTTTCCAATGGGAATTTCTTAAACAAAGTCCCCACGCCTATCTGGAAACCCTTTCAAAGTATCAGAATCCCAATGGTGGATTTGCCTACGGGATAGAATCGGATTTCCATTTACCTTTGTCGACTCCTATGGCAACCAGTGTGGGTCTACGGTATCTCCATGAGATCCCCAATACTTACGACCCCGAAATTCTCGCTACGAAGCACTTGATGATCGAAAACGCATTACATTGGCTCATCCCTTCCTTCGATATTGACCGTCGGGGGTGGAAGGCAGTAAGACCTGAAGTGAACGACTACCCCCACGCGCCATGGTGGAGTTGGGATCTTGCAACGAAACAGACAGTTATTGATAATAGTTGGGGAAATCCCTCCGCCGAATTAATGGCCTACTATATTCAATACAGAGATTTACTTCCCGAAAACCAGTATCAAGATTTTATCAATGCCACCACCGACTATGCACTACGCCAAATTGAGGGTAAAACAGAATTCCAATCCGAACACGAAATTTACTGTTACTTAAGATTATTCAAAGTCCTATCCCCCGATCAACAAATTCGCATAAATACGGAACTTTCTACAGCGATCCGCCAGTTGATGGTCACTGACCCGGCCCAATGGGAAAAATATGTTCCGATGCCATTGCATTTTATTCAGCACCCCAGTGACAATCATTTCGAGATTCCGCAAGATAGCATCGATAGGAATCTGAATTTTCTGTTAGATCAGTTGGAATTGGAAGGAAAAATCACCCCTACTTGGGAATGGGGTGGTGAATATGCATCATTTTGGGAAACTGCCAAAACTCATTGGACAGGAGTTTTGACCCTCCGAGCCATTAAAACCCTCCGAAATTTTGATTGGTTAGGTAATTATTGATATCTAGCGCGGGTCGTAAAGTTGTTTATTCTCTTATTATCCTTTCTAATTCTTAGTTAGTTAACTCAGAAAGGGATCAATTGCTTGCTTTCTTTTTTTAAATTGGCTTGTGTTAAAATTCGGATCACTTCCTCGACTGATATGATTTCTGGAGTCTTGGGTTGCTTAGCCGCTTTAAGTAATTCTGCATGAAGGCCCCCCATAGCAGCTCTAAGCAAAGCAAATTTCTTCTTACGCTTAGAATGATTATCCACTCCAAGAATCAATAAATAATCGTCATCCAAATGGGTAATCAGAGAATAATGGGTTAAATCCAGTTCCTTTAATCCTCCAGTTTCGAGTTCACTTCCAATAATATATAGAGATTTGGCCATTTGGGATAAAATATAGGGATCAAGCATTTTTTCTTTCAATATTGAGGTACAATTTTTTTGATGCTTCAACTGCACGACCGGAGAACCGGACATCGGGGAAAGGATAACAAATAATAGCATTTTCTCTCACGAATTTTAGAAGATAAATATATTAAAAAAGTTTTATTACTGCGGTCGGAAGCTGGCAATCGTCAACTGGGGTTGGGATTCCTTCTTGGCTTCGTATTTCTTTCTAAAGGATTTAAATCTTTTCAACTGTTTTAAATATTTCATGTATTCACGCATAATAATTAGGAATTTTTGAAAGTAATTTCTCTGAGGATATTGACCCATTTTTTCTGTGATTTCAACCCCTTGTTTGCCTGTGACCATCCGAAAAATGCAATCCTGATCATGTTCACACTCTATACAATTCTTTCGATACACCGGTTCATTGGCAAAGATTTCTGCCTCCTCTAATAATAATTGGAATTGGTCGAAAACAAATTGATCCCCAGTCCATTTCTCGAGTCGGGAACCGTAATTTTCCAAGAAAATCTCCAAGCATAAGCGTACACGGTTCTCATAATCCTCTAAGGTGTCGTTAACATCAACTGCCATTATAAGAACAACATTCGGAGCAGAGTGGGCCAGGTATCTGAATTTTTCAAATGCGATTTGTTTTAATTCGCCCCCTGACACTGTGGACAGGGAAATTAGAGCAGAGAAGAAACCACTGATTAGAGAGGGGTCTTTTTGGACCACAGCATCTCGTGAATATACATGGCAATTGTTTCCGCTTGGACAGATGTAATTACCAGAGAAGTAAGGAATTCCACTAGGGTTCATTGCAATTATTGTTGATATTCCCATAATATTGGAATATTATACCTAAACAATAAATAACTATCACATATTATTTGATTGGAATTTCACTCGAGATTCTATTAGACATATGCAAACTTATAAGGAGCACCCATGTTATAATTAGTATAATCCCATAATTATTCCTAAAAGCGCACCGGTGGTACCATGGAATCAACCCGTTCTCCCACGAATCAGAAAAGACGGCAATCCGTCATCAAAAAATTGGCTTCCTTCGGCACTTCAGTCCAACCTACAAACCTTTCTGCCGATCAACTCATCCTATATCTCATCCAATGGCTCCGTTTATCCAAATTAATTTCGGTAGAGTTATCTTCTCCCAACCTAGATATCAAAGAAAAACTCAATTACGAATTATTACAAGCGCGATTCGAGGAAAAGGTTCAACCCCAGCTTCTCAAATATAAGAAATTTCTCAACAATCAAGAACCCTCAATCCTCCACGACTATTTTTCAATTAAAATTTCAGAATTTCTTACTTTGAGCCGAGATATCCGCCGTACTAATCCCAGTTTGGCAGGAGAGATTCTTGAGCAAGCGGAAATGTTTTTACGCATATATCAATCCAGCATCGATATCTATATATTCCAGGCTGCAGAGCATCAAATAAAAAGCAATTCGGATGAAGTAAAACAACTAATATCCAAGTTTTCTAAGACTTCTGAATCTTCTGAATCTTCCAAACCAAAACCAGATTCACGAAAAACTTCACAGTATTCCAATAAAAGACCATATCACAGGAGGAATAAAGATTCTAATATTTTCGACACGATGGGCAAAGATTTTCAAAATACTATCGAAAAAGTTCAAATTTGGGGAGCAATGACTTGGGATCAAATTCAAGGAACCGCAACCGAGACAGCCCGAGAAATTCAGGAAAATATGCAAAAATCATCGGACTACAGACACAATCAACGAAAAATGAGAAGAGACGCACGGGACGATCTCCTCTTTCAGAGATTTACAAAGCTTCTGGCCATATCTCGCAGAATTCTAATTAGAGATATGACCTGGCATCTGAAAATCACCCGACGGCGACTCATGGAAAAATTACCCCCTTGGCAAAAAAAATTCGATTTTCGGATTGATGGAAAATATATCGTGTCCCAATCCATATCGTTTTTCAGCGATAATATTGATTCCCAATTCAAATCTTGGAATCTGAATCAAGATCCAAAAGATAAGATTTAATCCGCAACTTCAACCATTCCGGATAGTAATTCTGAATCCGATAGTCCCGAGATGACTGCAACTTCAACCAATCTCGATAAAAAGAATTCTCAATCTGAATCCTTTCTATCTGAGCCAATAAATCTCAGGCGACAAGTTGGTCTCAGTGTTTTCTTTTCGGCAAAAACATTCATGCTTTTTTCAAAAGTGCAATAAAATACCCTTGACCAGAAAAATCATCGGAACTGGGTAAAAATCTTCGCATATATTTCTCTTGGCCTAGTGGAATGCCTTCCATGGAATATCCTGATTGCCCAAAGGAATAATATCCCTCTTCCAGTGGAACCAATTCATATCCTAATTTTGTAATTGCATAGGCCACGATCCCCTCATTTTCCTGAATTGGAATGGTGCACGTATTATACATCAAATAACCCCCCTGTTTTACCAATGTGTCGACAATTTTGAGAAGACGGCGTTGATTTACAGCATAATCCTCAAGTTCCTTGCGGGTTTTTTGAATAAATAACTTGGGACGGATACCCAAAGCACTGCAAGGTGGGTCGAAAAACACAAAATCCCCGTTATGGAGTAAATGGGGATGATTTGTTTCAATTCTTTCCAGTTTACAGGGCAGCACCTCTATTTTTTCTAACCCCAACCGCTGGATGTCAGATTTGAGATGCTTCAATCGATTCTTGGACCGATCAATCGAAATGATGGGAAACCAATGAGATTCGGATTCTTTTGAAGTCAAAAACCACCCCCATTCGGACATGGCGCAAGTTTTGTGACCAGGAGCACTGCAAACATCATAGATAACGGGTTCGCTTTCATAAGTAAAATAATGCTCAACAATAAGATCCATAAAAATTTTCGTAGCCAAATTTGCTTGTAAATGATGATCGGATATCAAGCCATTGGAATAGAACGAACTTTGTCGATATTTCGGAACCATATAGGTGGAACGGGTAGTTTTTACGCAGATTCCGTGAACTAACTTGGGGAAATCCTTGGATCGGATTTGGGTGGGTCCGGAAGCGACATGAAAATGCCCTTCGTTATATTTGATTCCCTCGGGAACTTTTTTGGGAATTAAGAGAACAGAAACTTCTTCCCCTGCTTGGAATCTTCCCCCAATTTCATTTACACCTGGTATATAGAGATCTGCACCCAAGGAAACAGCTTCGGCAGCAAATTTGTCACAGTAGATGCGAATCGGATGGATTGGCAACACATTAGGGCCACAAATGGCAAAACCTATAGAATTGGCCAATGGTCCTTTTGTAATTGTGGAATTGGGAAATCCAGTACTCATTTCACGGATTACACCGTCTTGACTTATTTTTGTGAGATTTACGCGCAGGAAATAAGTTGAGGGTGCCTTTGTGAGGGAAATGAGAATTTCGTGAAGAAGATGGGGATTTGCGATGGTTTCCTTCAAATATTCCTGGACAGGGAGCGCCACATATGGATTAATTTGGGTAATTTCTTCGGGAGATGTCATAACACACAGATCAAAAATACAAATTTTGAAAAATTAAAATGCTTTACTATTCATGAACATAATGGATTTACATTCAATTACAGCAAAAGATATCATGAGCAAAGAGGTAACTGTTGTCGAACCGATGGAAAAACTTTCGAAGGCAGAGATTATTATGATCAAGAAAAACATAGGAGGTTTACCTGTAGTCTCCCCCGAAACTAAAAGATTAATCGGAATTCTAACCCAGCGAGATGTACAACTCAGTAGAACCATAATTGGGACCGATATTTTTCATGTTGATGATATATATTCCAAAAACCCCATAAATGGGAAAATTGATGATTCTCTTCCAAAAATAATTAAGAAAATGAATGATAACAACATAGAACGAATTCCAATAATCGATGATCGGGAGCAAGTTATAGGAATTGTGGTCACTAAGGATATTATACAAGCATTGGGTAGGTTTTTTCAACCCTAATTCTATTCTCCCATAAACATTGGTCCTAATAAGTAATCAGAATCTCATCAAAGAGACACAAAATTTCGGACTTTAAGTATTTATTTAATGATAGGAAGTTATGGAGCGACATAATTTCTCATTTTTTGGTCAAAAATCCGCCCTATTTTTGGATTCGGGGTCCTTAAATGAACCAGCAATCTACATTCGGCTTATTAAAAAACTCCCATCCGGTACTTGGGAAAAACCTTCAAGAAAGGAAGGTAAGAGTATAAAATTTAATTTGTTGGAAATGACAGAAATTCTCCATGTTCTCCACACTCCGAATTCTTCATGGTCAACGGTTCATCGATTTAAACAACAGCAAACTTCTATAAAATTTGACCATAAGGAAGCAACGCTTCAAATGTTTGCTACGGGATATAGCAAATTCTTCAATAGAGCCGAAATTCGGGTCTTTCGTGATTTGTTGACCCATATCTATAAAGAGAAAATTCAATTTGCAACCGGAAATAATGAAAAGTATAATAATAAGCAGAATGTGAAGAATAATGAAAAATATCATGAACGGCATAATGAAAGCTATCTTAAAAAACAAAATTCAAGATCCAATCCTAATCAATTCAGCCCCAATCCAGTAAGAGAGCAAACTGTAAGTCCAACCATAGAATCAGGTAGCTTGAACGTTTTGGAACCAAATATCATGATATAATTTACTCACTATGCTTTTAGGCTATTCAGGTTATTGCCTTTCATGTAAATACTTTTGTGGTGTTTTTTGTTTGCTTTTCCTTTGATTAGTTGGTTCACTATTAACAAGTGAAGTTAATTTACAAAAACCTTTTCCAAAAATTAGCAAAAAACAATCTAATGAACGATTGAACCATTATCTATTAGTGGGTAAATTATATCATCCAAATACCAGCAGAATCGCCCGTAAATCCTACTGCATGGTTGGATGCTTTACAAAAGGATGATAACTATTGCCTATTACCTGGAGAAGTAGTAGTAAAGCGGGAGAAGGCACTTTCCTATGCCGTGACAAACAAAGCGCAAATTTGGATCCCAGTAAGCCAAGTAAAACCGAATGCGGATCGCAGCAACACAAATTTATGGGTGAAGGAATGGTTCCTAAAGATTAAACTGGAAGACATATTTGCATCCTAACACTTTGTTGTCCGAATTTTATCACCCTCGTAGTTACTTCTAGTATTTTTATATTATCTTACTCATAAAATCCCACCTTATATCATCAAATATTATTTTTCCTATCAATAATTTGGAAATGTCCACAGCCAAATTGCCAAAAAAATATATGGGAAAATTTTCATTTTCATCATAAGGATATCTTTGGAGGTGAAAAAAGATCCGTCGTAAAATAGATAATTTTGAACAAA
>JABCSI010000061.1 GCA_018238965.1 Promethearchaeota archaeon | reverse complement strand
TTATGTAGTTTCTCAGGTGGTTTTTCGGGGGGATAGTCAGTCATCAATTCTATCATGGATGCGATGGTTAAAAAAAATCTAGGATCATCCCCAGAATAGCATAAATATAGATAATCGGAAAAATCATCAGAAAAAGTATTGAAAAATTTTTGGAAAAATTATTCGAAAAACCATCAAAAAAACCCTTGGAAAAACCTCCACGACAAAAAAACCCCATAGGCGTTCTTCCAACATCAAACTTGTCTATTTAAATGATCGCTTTCGGCGCAAAATTTGTATGAACCCGTACACAATTATACAAATTTGTCAATATTAATTATTGAAAAAAATTTTAATAAGATAAGATCAAACTTCTGGTTTTGGGCCGCACGATCGCCTTCCAATTTTGATCACACAGTAAAAACAGGATGAAAAAACTATGTCAAACCGCCTTTATACCCTAATGAAGCGCCGCGGATTCAGCGAAACTTTGAAAGTTCTTGGAAGTTTTGAAAAAGCCGAAGCGGTTCAATCACGATTCTTTGAGAAGTTTGAAGAATCTGAGAGCTATTACAATGCCTATCTTCGTGTTAAGAAGCAATTATTGGACTCAGAGCTGATTAAATTCAAGCTAAATGAAGCGAATGAGAAAGTAATTTACCTGACCGATAAGGGCAAGACCGTGCTCCAAAAGATGGAAGAAATCGAAGAATTAATCTAATTCTTCTAATATATTTTTTTTTTTCGTTTTCTGTATTAATCTCTTCATAAATTGAAGAAAATCAAAAAAAATGCATTTTAGCGGTATTTTTAATTTAATGTCAATGACGGAAAACCCGTTTTCAATAAAATGAAGCTAATGAAGCTCAACGAAGCGAATGAGAAATAGACCAAAAAAAAATAAATGCATTTTAGCGGTACTTTCTATTTAATATTAGTGACGGAATACCCGTTTTCCACAAAATACTAAAGAGGTTCCGAGTTCATCGGCTTTTGCAATAACTTCTTCATCCCGAATGGAGCCTCCCGGGTTCAGAATTGCCTTGGCGCCTTCCTCAATCGCAGCCTCCAATCCGTCGGAAAAGGGAAAGAAGCTATCCGTTCCCATGACACTTCCCTTCAAATCATGCCCGAATTCCCGGGCTTTATCGGCCGCCAACCTTACAACATGTACGCGTGATTGTTGCCCTGCTCCAATGCCCAAAGTATAAACACCGGTTTCGTATTCCTTTGCAAAGACTGCGGAATTGGATTTTGCCCATTTTGAAACCCGATAGGCAAAAATCAAAGCTTCTTTTTCACGATCGGTTACTTTTCGGGTAGTTTTTACATCCCATTCCTTTACAATGGCTTTCCAATCGTAGCCCTGGACCAACACGCCTCCGAGAACGCTTCGGATTTCGGGGTGATTATAGATTGCACTACGTTGGGTTAAGAAATCATCATAGGCTACGATTCGCAAGTTTTTCTTGGATTTTAATATCTCCAAGGCTTCGGGTTCAAAATTCGGGGCAAGCAATACCTCCACAAATACTTTCTTTTCTACTATGACATATTGTGCCACTTCGGCGGTGAGGGTCTGATTAAATCCCCAAATTCCGCCAAAGGCCGATAGTGGATCGGTGGAAAAGGCACGTTTGGTTGCTTCCAATTGGGATTTATAATCAATTGCGACACCATTGGGTGTTGTATGCTTGAAAATAGCACAGATGTGATGTTCGGAGTGATCTTGGTGAAAATCCGATAATACCTGCATGCATGAATCAATATCCAACCAATTATTGAAGGAAATTGCTTTACCGTGGAGTTTGCGTAAATCACTGAGACCGAAAGTCTTGGCCGAATCTTCATAGAGATAACCCTGTTGTTCCCAATTTTCCCCGTATCGGCATTTTTGCACCTTGCGATAGAGTTTGACAAGTAGATCCGGAAAACCAAAATCCCCTTCGCTTTCCTCACCCTTCTCACTTGATTCCGAGGTCGAGGCATGGGTTTTTTCCCATTCACTTCCTAAATAATTCGCAATGGTGGCATCGTAGAGACTTGTGGTGGCAAACACCTCCTGGGCCAGTTTCCAGCGCTCTGATCTGGGTAATGCACCGTTATTTTCGTGCATTTGTTTAATAATTGCATCATATTTTCTGGGATTACTAACAACAGTCACATCTGGAAAAGATTTGGCGGCGGCGCGGATTTGGGTCGGACCACCTATGTCAATCATTTCAAGTGCGGCATTCAAATCCGTATCCGCCTTCGCGATAATATCCTGGAATGGGTATAAATTGCAAACCACCATGTCAATTGGGGGGATATCGTACTTTTCGGCGTCAGCCATGTCTTGAGGATTATTTCTTCGCATCAGTAACCCTCCATGGATCCGTGGGTGGAGAGTTTTGACCCTACCATCGAACATTTCCGGTGATTTTGTATAATCCGAAACTTTTGTAATGGGGATTCCCGCCTCTTCCAATTTTCTGGCGGTTCCACCGGTGGAGAGAATTTCGACATGGAAATCTTCCACCAATTGCTTGACAAAATCAACGATTCCCGATTTATCATAAACGCTGATCAGCGCCCGCTTGATGGGATTCATGGGATTGTTTTGTGCTTCCATAAGTAAGCCAATGTAAAAAGCCAAAAATAGATTTTGTTTCGGATATTAATAGGTTAATCTTGGGGAGGAAGTAAAGGAGAATGAGTGTATGTATGAATAAAAGAATGAAAGTATGTATGAATAAAAGAATGAAAGTATGTATGAATAAAAGATAGACTGAATAAAAAAAGTAAAAATAAATAATTAACCTTGGAACAAATTAGTTGATTAAATCATGGGGTCTTGCTTCGGTAGAACCCGAGGAAGAGATCCTTGCCATCCGGATTTTGCCCGCATCGGCTATCTTATTAACACCTGCATATATTAGCCCATTCCGAATTCCATCTTCCAGTTGACTGATAACACCTTTCAAGGGTCCCAAAAATGCGACATGACCGGAGACTCCCTCGGTGAGTTTCTTGGAATCCTTAAGATAGCGATCATCGGCATAGGTACCGACCGCTCGTGCTTCTGCGCTTCCCATACCCCTATATACTTTGACTTTCCTTCCTTTTACGGTATCAACGTAGCCCGGAGACTCAGTGCAACCAGCAAAGAAGTGTCCTGACATAATCATATCTGCCCCCACTCCGAAGGCCTTAACCAAATCTCCGGGATTTTTAAATCCACCATCGGCAATCAGCCCAATTTTTGGGTTGTAATCCTGAATAGCATCCTTTACTTCGGCGGTCGCAAATAAAGTGGGTGCTCCTACTCCGGTTTGAATTGTGGTGATACAAATACTTCCGCTTCCCATCCCTACCTTGAGACCAATGAATTTATCTTCGGGAAAATCGTATGTGAGCATGGCTTCTGCGGCTTCGTAGGTTCCAATATTGCCCAAAACAAACTTTGAATCCAAAGTGTTCATCATTTCCTTTGCAGAATCCATATCTGCCTTCTTGTAGAATTCGGCCACATCGGTCATCATAATATCGGCATAACTGGCTGTTTTCTTTAGGGTCTCTAAATCATGCGGATTCTTTGGCAAAAAGGGGCTACATCCCAGTCCCACCAGTAATCTCCCTTTATCATCATTTGAGCTGTGGGGATAGTTCGGTTTCAAATCCTTTTTAGTAATCAGTCCAACCAATACTCCGTCGGAATCCACCAAGGGGATTTTTTCTTTGCGAATTTCGTAAAGTTTTTTCAATCCTTCCTCACGTGAAACATTAGCAGGCAAACAAACCGGATTCTTGGTCATGACGCTTTCAATAGTGCCCTCAACATCGGGATCAAAGGGTATATCTCGGGAAGTGACGATTCCCACCACTTTTTGTTTCTGGTCAATTACAGGAAAGCCGCTAATTCCCATTTCTTTCATTTTTGCATTGGCTTCCCGAATGGTCATGTCGGGGTGAACTGTTGCTACATCCTCAATAATAAAACTTCGTGCCCGTTTAACCTTTTTGACCATTTTCAATTGGCGATCATAAGTACAATTGCGATGCAAGACTCCTAATCCCCCTTCCCGTGCTATTGCTATTGCCATTAAATCTTCAGTTACAGTGTCCATTGCACCCGTACATATTGGGCTTTCAAAATGAAATGGTCCCAAATCGGTTCCAATATTACACTCTTTGGGTAGAAAATCTGTATATCCCGGCAAACAAATGACGTCGTCAAAGGTTAGAACCCATCCTTGATCGGCGGCCACTTTTTCTCGGAAATTAATCTTGTTTTGTGGTATTCCCATATAATATTTTAGGATTCGCTTAATTTCAAGTTTATGCGAAAATAAACCTATGTGCATTGAAAATTTCATTATAGTGAAAGAATCCTCTAAAAAGAACAGTAAAAACCCATCCCTAAAACGTTCTCTATGCCGAATTGGATGAAGAAAAATTCTCAATAATTCATTTTACTTTGTTCAATGTTAGGGAGCGTAATATATCTTCGATTTTCACAAATTTTTACCATCGTAAATAATTTTAAATAATTTCTCTCTATCTATCAAATAGAAAAAAAAATGACACCTTTAATTAGAAATGCCGCCGATGAATTAGTGGAGGCTTATCCCGTAGAAGAAGAAGACATTACACTCTATCTACCTGGCTGGACTGCGAGGGATTTGCTTGGTTGGAAATCTGGTCAAGAAATTACAGCGATACCAGAGATTCTGGATCTTGAAATCGTAATTAAGAAAGGGGCAAAAAACATTGAAAGGTTAATTTTAAGTAATACCAATATCATCGAGATTTCGGGCTTGGAATACTTTCCCAACTTAAAGGATCTAGATCTTAATAGATGCCAAATCACTAAAATTACGGGTTTGGAGAACTTAACCAAATTGAAAAAGCTAGATTTATCTGATAACAATATCACTGAGATCACAGGCTTGGATTGTCTGCTTAATCTTGAAGTGCTAAATTTAATGGGAGGCCAAATCACTAAAATTACAGGTTTGGAGAACTTAACCAAATTGAAAGATTTAGATCTTAGTTTTAACCAAATCACCGAGATTTTGGGTTTGGAAACTTTGACTCAACTTAAAAGATTACGCCTTTATGAAAACCAGATCACAGAAATTGCCGGCTTGGAAACCTTGACTCAACTCCAAGAGTTAAACCTCGGTGCTAACCAAATCACCCAGATCAAAGGCTTAGAAACATTAACAAATCTTTCATATATCGCCCTTGCTAACAGATACCTCTTAACTCATAAGATCTACGAAGAAGATCTTCTTCAAGGATATCCCGCCGCCCAAAAATGTGTCCAATACTGTATAAAGATCAAAAATATCAAATCGATCTTAAGTAAAGGGCATATTTTACTGGAGGAGGACGACCTTTCTGTCTTCATGAAACAAGCCACGATGGAAGAAATTAATTTTTTTATCCAATCTCCCAAAACACATCCAGATAATATTCGCTTGTTGAAAAATGAAGCAATGCGGCGGATCATGGACCTTAAAAATGGATTGAATATTTATAGATAATTTTCCCACCTTCCGTTTACACTCTAAAACCGGGCTTTTGAAGGAAGATTCTGCATTCTTAGTCCTCCCATTCTTCCTAAATTTTTTCGATCAGCATGTTGCACACAACTCACATAATTCGATAGTAATTTTCGGGCTTTTTCTGTTTCCCATGTGCGTGGCAATGCGAAAGCGAAATTTTTTATTCAGTAAATACACAATTTAATATATCAAACACCTCGAGTCACACCACGAGTCACTCGAATTTATTCTTGGGATCACACATGCCTGGAAATTATTTATTTAAATTAATTATTGCAGGGAGCGGGGGAAGCGGAAAAACCACTCTTTTGCGCCGATACACCACGGGATTGTTCAGTGGCGGCACGAAAATGACCATAGGGGTTGATTTTTCGGTCACACAGTGCAAAACCGAGAGCGGACATAACGTTACTCTTCAAATTTGGGACTTTGGTGGGGAGACGAGATTCCGTTCTCTTTTACCAAGTTTCTGTTTAGGTGCTTCCGGATGTTTGATGTTGTTTGACCCATTGAGGCCCGTTACGTTCCATGAGCTCGATGAATGGGTCGATATTGTTCGCTCTAATACGAAAAATGTGCCAATTGTATTATTGTCTTCCAAGAATGATTTGATCGACGACGGTCATCCATTTTCGGTAGCGAAGGTGGATTTGCATGAGTTTAAGGATAAACATAAAATGGTGGGATATATGCCCGTGTCATCAAAAACGGGGTTAAATGTGGCCCAGGCATTTGCTGAAATCTCGGAATTAATGATCCAGAAGAATGCCCGATAAAAAGATCCACACCCTTTTTTCCTCATCCTTTTCCATACGTGAACGACATTTCATCCATTATATCGGATATTTTTAATAACTTGAATTTTTCACATACTATATTAGTAAGTCGATGCATATTTCGAATACACGGAAGATAGAACATAGTGGAATTGTCATGGTAGATACGAAAAAAAATACGGGACAGAAAACCGAACCCATAATCGAACCCATAATCGAACCCACAATCGAACCTAAAAACGAACCTAAAAACGAATCCGAAATTGATAGTAAGCTTGGGTCGTCCTCGTTCGATACATTAGAGGGTCAATTATCGGCAAATTCGGCTCAATTGGTTCTTCCGTCCAAAAATGAAGCCATGGAACTCATGAAGCGCTTGAAAATCCCCCGCAATATTATCAATCATCAGGTGGCAGTTATGCGGAAAGCACTTGATTTGGCCTATAACATCACCAAGTCAGATGTGAATATTGAATTGGTACGCATTGGGGCGCTCGTGCATGATATTGGCCGCTATAAAACCCATGATATGTCCCACGGGTTGGAAGGAGGGAATTTCCTCCGAAAACAAGGGTATTCTGAGCAATTAGCCCGAATTGCGGAAACACATTCCTTGGCAGGTTTAACCGCAGAGGAAGCTGTTGAGTTCGGTTTACCTCCTCAAGATTATCTTCCCCATTCTTTGGAAGAGAAACTCGTTTGCCTCGCCGATAAATATTATTCCGGGAATCGGGAAGTAAGTATCGAAAAGCGATTTGAGAGATGGTTTCTTAAACATGGTGAAACTCCTTTTTTGATTAAACAAATCCAGAGAGCCAAGCAACTGGAAGAAGAAATTCTGCGCTTAATTTTCTAAATTCTTATCCACGAAGGTGGTTACAATACCCGATGAATATATTAAATCCGATGAATGGAAATCCCACACCCAGTCGATATTGCCCTATTTACCCACACCCCTCGAAGTAATCCAAGAAATTTTTGCATTTCTTTCTTCAAAAACACGCCTGGCGGGAAAATCTTTGGTGGACTTGGGGGCCGGTGATGGACGGGTAATAATGTACGCGGCCGAGCAATATGATATGAAAACTGTCGGAGTGGAAATCAACAAAAATTTTTTAGATGAAATGCGCACCGCAATTGCTTCTCGGGGGATACAGGAACGAGTTAAGGTGGTAGAGGCCGATTTATTCAATTATTCTCTTGAATCTTATGATTTTATATATTGCTATCTAACTCCGGCCTGTAAACGCGTATTGGAGCATCTTATCAAAAAGATCAAACCCCATGCCTTGGTAATTAGTATCCGTTGGCCCCTAACTTCCTTTAAGCAACATTGGCATCAAATATATGAACTACGCTTCTTAAAAGACATGCCCGTGTGGATATATGAAAAAGCAGAATAAATAATTAAATAGATGAATTCATTAACCTCAAGTATTCCTAAAGTTCCAAATTTTGTCGTAGTAGATTCAGTGCTCCGCCGGATTGAATATAATTCAGCAAGAACGGGGGAAATGGAGGGAAATTCCGTTGAATATCTTGAGTGTGGTTATGGATGATTCCATCTTGCCATAAAATTTCAACTAAATCGCCTTGGGTGCCCAAGGATGGTGCATTGGCTACCTTTATGGGCGGCAATCCCAGATTGATGGCATTTCTGAAGAAAATTCGGGCAAAACTGGACGCAATTACGGCTCGAATTCCCAATTCCTTCAAAACAAATACTGCTTCTTCCCGACTGGATCCACACCCGAAATTGGTGCCCGCCACAATTATATCTCCCGGTTGTACTTGTTCGGCAAATGAGGGGATAACATTCTCCAAAGTTGCCGCTAACAATTTGGCGGGGTCTTGTTCAGTTAAAACTCTGCTGGGAACGATGAGATCGGTGTCGATTGAATCCCCAAGAAGCCATATCCTTCCCTTTATTGAGGGAAGAGGGGATGAATTTTCGGATTTTTCCAATTTATTCGATTTTTCCAATTTTTTGGCAGTCATTGTGGGGTAATCGCCTCCGGTACCGTGATTTTTCCAGTTACTGCGGATGCGGCAACCGTGGCCGGGGAAGCCAGATAGGATTGTGATGTGGGATCGCCCATTCTCCCGCGGAAATTACGATTGGTTGTGCTAATACAAATTTCGCCGGGGCCCAACACACCCATATGCCCGCCGATGCAAGGTCCACAAGTCGGGTACTCAACAACCCCGCCTGCCTCAATAAATATTTCCAGTAATCCCTCTCTCATCGCTTGTAGGTAAATTTCTCTGGAGGCCGGGATAATAATGAATTTAACCTGTTGTGGAATTTTTTTGTGATGAACAATTTTTGCGGCAATCCGTAAATCCTCTAGCCGACCATTGGTACAAGAACCCAAAAATGCTTGATCAATGGGGATCCGATCCATCTCTGCAACAGGAATGACATTATCTGGGCTATAGGGACGAGCAATCATTGGTATAATCGAATCCAGTTCATATTCATTTACCGATTTATATGTATAATCGGGAATTGGGGAAATAAAGGGTGAAGATGTTGGGGTAGGTGAATTTGATAAAGTGGGGGAAGGATGATCAGCAAGCCATTGGGTTAACTGTGGATCCCCTTCAAAAATTCCCGTCTTTGCTCCCATTTCCACCACCATGTTGGCAATCGTCATGCGGGAATCAATCGAAATCTGGGATAATCCCGTCCCGCCGAATTCAAAACCTTCATAAATTGCGCCATCGGTTTTAAAATCCCGTAACATGGTTAGGACGACATCTTTACCGAGCACGGAGGGATTCAATCTACCCGTAAAATTGATACGTCGGGTTTCCGGTACCTGAAACCATAATTCTCCCGTGGCAAAGATCATTGACACATCCGTTGCCCCAATACCCGTCGCAAAACAGTTAAAGGCACCATATGTTGTTGTATGGGAATCTGACCCCACAATTAGGCGCCCCGGTTGGGTAAAACCCTTTTCGGGTAAAACTTGATGGCAGATTCCTTGGTTTTGTCCGAGATTCCATGTAAAATTAAATTCTTTCGCGAATCGATTGGCAGTTTGATGCATTTTTGCGGCGCGCACATCGGGTGGGGGGACCCAGTGATCCAATATAAATACCACCCGATCGGGATCCCATATGTGATCAAGTCCCAATTTCCGAAATTCGGGCGCAATTCTTCCTCCCAATTGTTCATGAACCATAACGTAATCTATGGATGCTTGCAAAAATTCTCCCGGATCGACGTGGGATCTTTGGGCGTGCTGGGCCAATATTTGATCGCTGATTGACATGTGATTTCCCTTGACAGTGAGTTTTTTCCTTGGTTGTGTGCTTTTTCCTCGCTGGGGTGCAAAAGAAGGAGAAATTTTTTTTACCGCGCTAAATTGTAATGAGTAAGAATTATTAACATTTTTTATAAGTTTTAATGGAATGAATAAACATGGCAAATATTGTTTTATTTGGAGCACCTGGAGCTGGAAAGGGTACTCTCGCAGGAAAAATAACTAAATTTAGCCCCGTAGTGCATATTAGTACGGGAGACCTTTTTCGAGCCAATATCAAGAATGGCACCCCCATTGGCAATGAAGCAAAGTCATTCATCGACGCCGGCAAATTAGTTCCGGATAGTGTAGTTATAGGAATGGTCAAAAATCGTATTGATCAAGATGACGTCAAAGAAAAAGGCTTTATGTTGGACGGATTTCCGCGCACACTTGAACAAGCCAAATCCTTAGATGAGGTGGCTTCGTTGGATGTGGTGGTGGTTTTAGATATTGCAAAAGAAGATTTAAAAAATCGGATTTTGGGTCGTCGTACATGTCCCAAATGCAAGAAAATCTATAACATCTACAACGATGAATTGAAACCCAAGAAAGAGGGTTATTGTGACACCTGTAAAGATACTCTGTTGACCCAACGCTCCGATGACAACGAAGAAACCTTCGAAAAGCGGTGGAACACCTATCTAAGCCAATCGGAATCCGTGATCAACTACTATTCTGCACGGGAAGGTTTGGTTGCCAATGTCGATGGTCGCCGTACGATGTCCTACACCGAAGAAGAATTACGTTCCTTATTGAAGATGTAAGCTTCACTTGGTGGTGGAACGCGAAATTTTATGAGTAATTCCCTTTTTTTCATTAATTACTTTTTGCTTTATTACTTACAATACAAACGGGATCAGAGCTTTTCTTTCCGGGGGATAATCGGAAAACTTTTCTTGATACCATTTATGGTGCGATCGAGCCCTGGGTGCAAGATTGGCAACCGTCCAAAGAGCAAAAACAAAACCTGCTAGACTCCAAGTTAAAATAGCCCAACCTGCCCACTCTAGAATTTCACCGAAATAATTTGGGCACGATATATATTCAAAAAGCCCACCGTGGGGTATTTTATAACCCGTCTCACCCGGAGCCCGTAAATGACGCAGTGTGCGATCTGAACTCAGGTTGATAATATATCCCCCTAGCCATATGGTAGTTCCAATGATGAAGGCAGGGGATATGAGCCATTCAACACCGTCAGTGAATGTGAAAAAAAACTTGGACATATATAGACAGAGTATTATTAAAGGGCGCTCTTCCTCAAAATATGTGGATTTCAATTTCACTGGCGGCCCGAATTTGTGGAGTTTGTGCCAAAACACTCTGGCGAGGGGAAATTCGGGGATTAATCTGTCCTTCTCGAACTCCGGGAAAACATCGACGATATTCGCGAGATGCCCTTACAGAATTCATGTGCACAGGTGTATATCAACCGACTGCTACTGAGTCTATGGGAATTGCTGCAATCTATGGTCGAGTTTCCGCATCAAAAAAAAAAAAAGATTTACCCACCCAAACATCCGCATTAGGTCAACAAACACAAGCGGATGGGTTCATCCCAAAAATATATACAGATATTGGCTCCGGTTTAAACGATAAACGGTCCCGCTTTCTTCGTTTACAAATTGATGCCATTCATAAGAGATTTGATCGGATCTACATTAAATATCGAGATCGATTAGCCCGTTTTGGAACTCATAGTTATGAAGAAATCTTTCGATCGCTCCAAATTCCGATTATTTGCATCCGAGAAGATTCAGATTGTTCACTGGAAACGAAATTGGTCAAGATGTGATTGCGTTGATCACCTCCTTTGCAGGAAAATTACATCGAAGCAGAATAGGAAAAATTGCACACAATTAATCTAAAAAACGAATGGAATCTCGTAATTTAAATAGATATTGTGGTAAAAAATACTATACATGGCAGCATCTTCATCTTCTCTTCATCGGTCTTACAGAATTGGCACCACTCCGGTGATACCCAGTGAATTATATGCAGATTTAGATGAGGAAGAACATCGACATGCCTGCTATGTCCTTTCGGGGTTCATCAATCAAATTTTTGGGAATTATGTGGAAAATCAAAGCCGAATTGTCCGATCGATTTGTGAAAATTTTGGAAAAACTCTTCCGGTGCATTCACCTAATCCTAAGCAACATTATGGAAATTATCGCCAAATCACCAAAACGTCCGCAAACATCGCCGATTCAGCCCATGCATATCTTGCATGGAGTTACTCACAGTTTCTTACCCAACTTGAGAAGTTTCGCGACTTTCTTTCATATATTGACAATCCTACTTTGAAAAGTGTTTCCCATACTTGGCTAGCAACTGGATTTATACCCCGATGGATGGCTAAGCGATTTGCTTCCCGTTGGCGAATTACAGATTGGACGTGGGTAACTAATATCGCAAGAGGGTGGCGAAAAACCATTGAAAACCATTCGATATGGCCCTCTTCTTTAGGTTCTCGAAATCAATCACATCAGATTTCGTCCCAAGATTGGAGTCAGGCTGGAATTATTCTTTTAGAAGAATTTGACCACCTCATATCCCAACGGACGCAACAAGGACTTCCCACTCAGAAATTGGCCGGTTTATGGCGAAAAATCGCCAAGATTCTTCGCTCGGGTTTAGATTACCTGAGTGTTAATGAAATAGATGGCCTTAGTTTCAATCAGAAAGTCCATGCACTTACATTGCAAGATCACTGCGGTAAAGGAAATTATCGGAGTGCCTTAGGTTTGTTATATGCTGAAGTACTGATCCAAAGGTTGGGAACCTCCCATATCTCCCCCCTTTTACAACAATTGAATACCGAAGCGGAAAATTTACTCACCTCTCCATTCGCTTCCGAACAAGGAAATAAGGCTCTTCCTGCCATCATCCTCACATCTCCGAAATATGTCTTGACTCGCCTCAATGGAGCAGCAATGTCGACCGAAATTCAAGCGGGTCGTTCTGTTTTTTTCACACTACCACGCCGTCCAACAACCGCAACCTCTTTATTATCTTCGTATCAACCCCTCTTAACCCCGCTTCATCAAGATCGACTTCGGGATGAATTTCCGTCGTTACCTGAAATAAATAAGAGAGAAATTGCTAATCGGGGGTCCCTTCACGGGGATCGACACTCTCGCACATTTCTCCGAAGATTGTTGGGATTACGTTTGAAACGATGGCTTGGGATAAAATTATCAGCGCACGAACATTATTGGATACAACAATTCGATCCGTCTTGGAAAACATCTTTGAAGGCACAGAAATTGCGGTTGGTACTCAAAATTCATGCGAAAGTTCTTGAAAAAATAAAAAACGGGGCAACGATTGATCAAATTCTGATCCATCCTCCGCGAACCGCAGCCAAGCACACGATTGCTGTCCTACAATTAAGCGGCAGCCGAATGAATTTGATATCAGCCCCTCGAAACACCACTCTGCCTGTTCCAAACTCTCGAATATATGTAATGGGATATGATTTAAATCGATTATCGAATCAAGCCGTGACCTTTGGCGCGTTGGATAAGCATGGAGCCGAAATTTCGCTTAAATCTTCTCCTTTGTCTAACATGAAAATGGTAGCTCGGATCAATCGTTCTTTAAGAGCTTGCGATTTGACTGTATCCCACCTTCAGCAAGCTTTACATCGCTATGCCAGTGATAAACGGCGTTCCGGAAAGCTTGCTTTTGAACTCCGCTTGATACATCGACGGCGAAAAAATCTGAAGCGTGAAGCTGAAATGCTTATTGCCCAAGAAATTTATCTTCATTGCCATATAAATTCACCTAACATCGTGGCTTATGAAAACCTTCGGGGATTATCCACTCGAGGAAAACGGGGCAATCTGGCAAAAATTGTGAATTATATGTATAAGCGATCGGATGCATTAGCAACCCGAATTACTGATTGGTATTTAACACAACCTCGTGCGCCTTCCCTTGTCCCAGTAGATCCTCGCAATACATCAAAAATACATTTTAGTTGTGGTGGAGTGATTAAAAGAACCATTCAAAGCTGGGATCGGGCACCCTGTAATCGATGCGGAAAAATCGTGAATACACAACACAATGCGCCGTTACGCATTGCAGAAAAAGCGTTTTCTCCTTAATCTTTACAAATATCAACCCTCGCGCGTGAGAGGGTTCGGACAACGGACATCTTAATGTTATTGTCCAAGTTTGTCCACAATAATATCATGCGTTGAAAAACTTTGTTCCAGATAATTGGTGTTACGAAAATGACAAATATACTCATGAAAATCGCATAAATCAGCATATATATAACCATATCTGCAAAAATAACTAAAAGAATCATCAAGATTAAAATTAATCCAAGGAGCGATAATGTAATGAAATATTGTTTTGCACTACTTGGTATTAACTGAAATTCACTTTCGCTTTCCGTTCTCAATTCATAATCTGAAAGAAATTTTTTCGTTTTTTCCATAATGTAACTCGTTTACGATTCTTATAAATGATGTGAACCACACATAATTGTTTAGAAAATATAATAACCAAATTCAATTATGCTCCTTTACTGGCTAAAGTTTGAATCTCTTTAAATCGTTCTGTCACAGAATATGAATAAGATCGCTCGGAGAACTTTCTCTGAATCATGTCTGAACCGAATTCTTCGATTAGATGGAACATAATTAAACCCAAGGCAACTCTCCCCATGTATCTTCCACTTTTCTTAATTTTACGGAGTAAGATTGTTTCAGAGATTGACCCATTTGCCAGAAGTAATTGCAAAATTTCATGTTTAACGGGTTCCGATTTCGGTAGGTCGAGAAGGGTTTCGATGATTAGGGATTCCCGTAGATCATCATTGTCAGGAAGATGATTCATCTCAGGTTCAGGGTATGACAGGTGATTATCTTGAACTTGGCGCATTATTCGGGACTCTTCTTGGCGCATCACAATCTGATTCATTGGGGAAATTTGATCTCTCAAATGAAGGGGAGTAAGCCGAGATTCCAGATTTGGGGTGTTAAATTGTGAAGATGGGTTTTGATGGAAGTTTCCCTGCATAGAGCCATACTCTGAAGAAGAATATTGGGGAGAATTTTGTTGCATACCATTTCGGGAATTATAATAGGGTGAAGCAGAATTCGATCCTGGTTGGCTTTGAAATCCATAGGCGGCATAGTCATTGGACGAAAAATGCGAAGATGGAGCCGAACGAGGGGAATTATAAGAA
>JABCSI010000004.1 GCA_018238965.1 Promethearchaeota archaeon | reverse complement strand
ACGTTCTTCTTCAAACATTCGTGATCACCCACAATATGTGTTATCTTTTTCAAAAAGAACTGCCTTAAAAAAGTACTGATTAAGGATGCATTATAGGGGAGAATCCAAAAATTTAAAGCAAACTCGGGGTTTTTCCACCTAGCTGAGGCATATAATGGAAGAAGCAAAATTGATAAAATACTCCAACCCCCGATCATGGAGAACTTTAAATCAAAATGTTAAATTCATATTGATTTTCGTGCTAACACAATCCTTGGGAAGGGGAATTTGGATGGGAAATGTACTTTCCAGTTATATTTATCTTATCTCCAACCAATCCAATCAAATTCTGGGCTGGACATCAGCAGCTTCTGGAATAATGTTAACAATTGTTGTTTTTCCCTCGGGAGTGATGGCGGATCGCTTTCGCCGGGATTGGATGTTAAGAATTGCTTCGGTAATTGGAATCACAAGCGTCTTAATCCTATTTTTCGCAGTGGATTTGACACAAATTATCATTTCTTTGGTATTTTGGGGATTATATCAAGGTTTAACCCGCCCTGCCTTGGAAGCCTTGTTTGCAGATTCAGTACCTTCGGGAACTCGATCATGGATCTATACCATCCGCCACTTTGTAGAGCAAATTGGGATGATGATAGGTCCGCTGGTCAATATCGTACTATTTTGGATATTGGGAGACGAGTGGGACGTGGGCATTTTAAAAAATGTTATGACTGTGGGCTTATTATTCTCGTTGATTTCGCTGGGTGTTATGTGGTTTTTCAAGGATAAATATTCATTGGGGGAGTCGAGTGAGTCGATCATTCCCAAACCCCACATCCCAGAGGCAAAAACTCCAGAAAATAAGGAAGAAATTAGTGAAGAAATTAAACCAGATATTAAGCAAGAATTTGCCCAAGAAACCACCATCAGAAAGTTAAAATTATCCCGTTTTAGACTCCAAAGGCATCAAATCCCCTATGTTTTGGTTGGTTGCAATATTATTATTGGCTTAGGGGCCGGTATGACCATCAAATTTTTCCCAATCTTTTTCATGGAAATTTACTCGATGCAACCCATCCTTGTTCAATTTATCAATATGCTCACATTTATGACCACCGGGATCCTAGGTCTTCTTGCCCAAAAATTTTCCAAAAGGAAGGGCAGACCTCAGATGATATTTGGAGTTCAGGCCCTTGCTACGATATGTTTGGGGTTGATAACCACCTATCCACCGATTATACCGCTTATCATCATATATATTGCACGGGGATCATTGATGAATGCATCCCAACCCCTCAGTCGATCGATTCTAATGGATGTGGTTCCTAAGGAAAAGCGGGGAAAATGGAATTCGCTCGAAGCTTTGGCCTGGGGTCTATTTTGGAATTTTTCGGCAGTCATCGGGGGATATCTCATTGGATCCGGTAATAATTTTCGCTTGAATTTTCTGGTAACAACCGGAATCTATGTAGTGGGGACTTTACCCCTTATAGCCCTTTTCAATGTGGTCTCCCAAGAGAATCACGCTGAAACAAATTCACAAATAGATTATTAGATTAGATTATAAGAGAAAAGAAAAAAAGTGAAATTCCATCAAAATTGTGGTAATTATCTGCTAAGGGATTCTTGGATAGGTCTCCTAAAGATCGCCACGTTAACGATTACGAATCCTTCGAGAACCAGCATAATTCCTGCGAAATTGTAAAAACTGGCGATTATCCCAAAAACCAATTTGGTTATTCCGATCCAAAGTGGAATCTGTGCAAACCGATTTTGATTAACTAACCAACGCAACAGAAAGATGTCAACTACCAACACTCCCAGTGCCAAATAGAAATATAAAAATATTTGTGGATCAACATCACTCTGAAGCCAGGGATTGGTCAACAATAAAATGATAAAGCCTAGACTCCATGCAAAGGTATTAACAAAATCCAGCAATACTTGCTGAAAAGATTTCTGAAATCGCCAAGCAAATACGGCGCGATCGGTCAAGGCAATGAACATCACCAAAATTCCCTTGAAAATTAGGTAGACTCCAACAAAATACCCAAATATCACACCCAACAGGCCAAAAAATATGAAATCTATTCCGTAATTGGTTAATTCCCTGTTCATAATTTTCCCAGAGACATAGAACAGGTCGTAAAGTGTAATCAATAGCCCCACCCCAATTGGAATGGTGCGCCCTATGATAATTCGAGTCGGATCCGTTTCTGCAGCTAAGGTAGGAAGAAGTTGCAGAATAATAAACACAGCCATCATTATGGTGTGGATTCCAGAAAGTGTAAT
Organism: Promethearchaeota archaeon; assembly: GCA_018238965.1. GTDB lineage: Archaea > Asgardarchaeota > Lokiarchaeia > Sigyniarchaeales > Promethearchaeaceae > Harpocratesius. Next base: position 41,551 of record JABCSI010000004.1, on the reverse strand, counting down.
GGTTCCAAGATTCATGCGGTGAAAATATGAATACCGTGCATCCAAAGGCGGGGGATTTTGGCCTTGAATATAATGATCTTCGGGAGATGGTACATTTGCACGTCGAAAGGAATTTGACATAATTTTGTTGAAGTAGCAGTAGCAAAAAGTTTTAGCAAAAAGTTTTGGCAAGAAGCTTTATTTTGTCTAAGAGCAAATTTTAACTACCAAAATGGTGAACTTTATGGAAAACTCAAATGACAAATTAATGACATCTGATAATGATGTCGGTTTAACTCTTGCCGATCCAAGCCAAGGATCTAAGAAATTTGTAATAAATCTTTTATTAAGGTTTGCAGGCTTTATCGGATTGATGCTTGTGGGCCTAATTTTCACATTTATAATAGTGAGAAGTCTCCCGTCGGATCCCTGGACAATAATGCTTGGAGACTCTAATCTTACGGATTCTAAACTAGCTTATATTGAAAGTCAGAAACTGAAATGGGGTTATTACGAACCTTTAATTGTACAATTTTTGTATTTTATCCGCAATATGCTTACCGGAGATTGGGGTCCATCATTAGTTGTGCAAAAAAATAGTCCTGTATTTGAAATTATTCAAGCAAGAGGACCTCGTACTAGTGAATTTCTGATGTTTTCCTTGCTGTTGGCATTACCAGTAAGCATTGGGCTGGGGATTCTCAGCGGGAAAAAAAAGGGCACTTGGATAGATCGAATTATTCTCGGATTTGCTGGTGTGTGTTTCATTATTCCATTAAGTACTTTTGGGATGGTGTTACAGTATTTTTTTGCTATTAAATGGGACCTCCTTGATGCCACCTTGTACCAAAGCCCCATGTTTATTACATATGATCCGAATATTACCGGATTTCGATTATTGGATAGTCTTTTAAAGGGAGATTTCCATATATTTACAGATACTCTCGCCCATTTGATTCTACCATCATCTGTTTTGGCTGCAGGATGGACTGCAGTCTTATTGATTTCGATTCGAAGAATTGTGATATTGTTAAAGTCCAAAAATTTACATTTCCCCTCCCGGAATTACATCCGCACGTTCTTGGTCTTCCTTTACATGTCTGTGATTACAGTTTCTCTCGAAACCACTTTCAACTTAAACGGTTCCGGGATGTTGACAATAGCAGCAATAAACTCTCAGGATTTCTTTCTAATACTCGCCTTGGTGATTCGCAACTTATTCTTCTTCCAACTAACCGCCTTTATTGTAGACATTGTGGGAAGTATTGTGCAATTTATCATGGAGAGGAAGTACCCTTCGAGTTCTGCTGGTGGGTTCTCCGTTTCGGCTGATGCGCACAAATATGTATTTTCTGATCCTTCGGAACCGAAGTTATTCAATGGTTCTTCGCAACAAAATTCCAAAATTGGTGAAAACGAAAAGCACCATGTGTCGTGGAGTTGGAAATCGATGTTATTGCGCCCTGGAGTTTTAATTGGAGTATTTCTATTGTTGATCTGCACTGTGATGGCTATAAGTGCCCCCATATTCTTTGATTTTATTGAGCTAAATTTAATTGATATAACAACACCTGGATGGGCTCCACATGATGAAAATCATCTACTGGGAACTGCCAAATTTGGTCGTGATGTCTTAGGACGGACACTGTGGGGGACGCGCATTCCGATTGGAATAATTCTTCCCCTTAGCATAATTTTAGGAATCATCGGATTTTTGTTGGGATTTCTCTGCATCGGGAAAATGCCATTTTTGGATCGATGTGTCGATTACTTATTGAAGATGTTTTTAGTAATTCCTGGGATTTCCATATTTATAATATATATTGCTATACTCGGGCCAACCACCACAAGAATTATCACCTTGATAGGAGGATTCGTCTTTCTCACTTCAATGATGCTCGGACATCGGGCAATCGGCGAAAATCTCCGAAAATACAACTCAAGACGTCTAAAAGCTCGAATATTAAAAAGTTTCATTCCACAGATCTTTGCCTTTTCGCTAATCCTATCTATTCTGGCAGAATCTCTACTATTTAATATTGGCTTTTTGGGTTTTGGAGATCCGACTATGATATTCTGGGGAAATGACATTCAGTACGCTCGAGGTAAGATATATAGTGCACCATGGGCTGCCGGATGGCCTATGCTTGCTTGCTACATTTTATTGATAGGGATAGTTTCCATCGGTTCTAGCGGATATTCCTACTTGGGGCAGCTCTCTTCCTCCGAGACCACATCTCCAAAAATCCCTGCAAATGATTTGGCATTAGATTAATAGTGGAAACTGGAGTTTTTTTTCTTTCTTCTTTTCACATTATCGGAAACCGAGAGTCCTTAATAAAATCGATATACAATCACAATTACGCTAATAATTCAGCAGATTTGCTTGAATACGGGTCACTCGTCGATTAATAAAAATTGAACATTTTTGCTCGAGAAATCTGAATCTGCACGCATCTATTTTTATAAATATGGGAAAAATTTTGATGTAATCTTACTTTTTTGAACAATTTTGGACTTTATTCTGGAGAAGATTTATATTATGCTACATATATCTTATTAATTAATTAAATAAATGTTTGACTAAATTAACTTTACGGGCAACATGTAGAGGTGGGATAGTCTACCCAATTATCACATCCCCACCTTGAAATGCCGCTGCATCAAACATTTTGGGCAACACTTCTTACTCTAGATGATTATGCTGGAGGGTATAGTGTTTTACTCATGAGTAAAATTATGTTGTTCGACTATTAAAAATAAAATCGGAACCTAAAAGGAAAGGATTACAATGACCGAAGCAAAAACAACCGTAACTGGCTCCAATGCCGCAATTGCAGCACGTGTGGGCAAATTTGAAACATTTCCCCAAACACCCCGGGTGAAAATGGCAAATTTCGTGAAAGAATTGGATCTTTACCCCTACTTCATCCCAAACACCGGTAAAATCGGCCCACGGGTGCACCTAAATGGCAAAGAAACTATCATGCTGGGCTCGAATAACTACATGGGCTTAGCTGATCATCCAGAAATGATTCAAGCCGCTGTTGATGCCATCCATAAATACGGAACAGGGTGCACAGGATCACGCTATCTTAACGGAACTTTGGATCTTCACCTTGAACTTGAGGAAAAACTCGCTAAATTTATGGGCAAAGATGGATCCATCTGTTATTCTACTGGAATGCAAGCTAACTTGGGGACCATCTCAGGAATCACCCAAAAGGGAGACTGGGTAGTTTCCGATGAGAAAAATCATGCCAGTATTATTGATGGCTGCAAACTTTCTTATGCTCATACTAAGGTTTATAAACACGACAACATGGAAGATTTAGAACGCATTTTGAAGGATCTCCCAGAGGAAGGAAACCGTTGGATTATATCTGATGGAGTTTTCTCGATGGAAGGTAATCTAGCACAAATCCCGCGCATTGTTGAATTGGCCGATCATTATGATGCCCGTGTAATTATTGATGACGCCCATGGAGTTGGTTATCTGGGCAACCACGGAGAAGGCAGTGTGGGTCATTTCAAAATGATGGATAGGGTCGATTTAGTTGTAGGTACATTCTCTAAATCCTTCGCAAGTATCGGTGGTTTCGTAACTGGCAATGAAGATTTGATTGACCACCTTTCAAATCATGCTAGAGCCCTTATTTACAGCGCCTCGATTCCACCAGCCTCTGCAGCGGCTGCGATTAAAGCCCTCGAGCTCTTTGAGAGAGAGGGAGATCGACGACATCAAGTTTTGGAAAATGCAGCCATCTTTCGACAATTAGTTGAAAAATCAGGCTTCACTACGGTGCCCCAGGTAATTCCGACCCCAGTTGTGCCGATCATCATCGGTGATACGATGAAGATGTTTAAGTATAATAAGGAACTCGTAAAAGCAGGAGTATATACGAATCCAGTACCTCCACCAGCGGCACCCAAGGCGATGCTACGTACGAGTTTGATGGCGACCCACACCATTGAGGATCTCGAAGAAGCAGCAGCTATTATGACCGATGTGGCCCGAAGATGTCGAGTACTGAAGCGACCGAAAAAGAAAAAAACATCTTAATTTCCTAGCATCTTAACTTCTTTTCACCCATACAAAAAAATTTTTTCTAACTTCCATATTGACGTAATTTCTAAATTCTTAAAATTTTTGCAGATAGGTGGCTATATCCTTCTTACTTTCAATCCAATAATAAATATTGAAAAGAATTAGAGTAACCAATGGCATGACACCCAAAAGTATACCAGTCTGTTCAATATTCCAATAGATCGGCAAATTAACCTCCCTGAATATTCATAAATTCCTTAATTCCACATATTTGTGGATCCTATATTTGATTTTTGATAAAGTACACCCATCTAATTCCTAATAAAACGGATTTGGAAATTAGGTTTTGAATATGTAAAAAACCAAGTTCCATCCTCGCATAACCTCGTTCGATACAAAATATAAGAACAATAAAAAGAAGAATGGGAAAAATTGGAGATGAAAAAGTAAAAAATCATTTTTAATCAAGGGGAGTATCTATGTCCTCGATCAGTTTTGAGCCCGCTACTACTTGATCCAACGAATGAATCACACAATTCATCGAGATTAAAACCTCTTGAATCTCGTCGTAATCCAAATGGGCACCCTCGATGATTACCTTACACGTTGTGGTTAATTTATCCACTTCATAAACGGTGATATTAACTGAAACGTCATTACATTTTCTACAGCGAGTAATCAATTCTGAGGCGACTACGTTAATCTCTGGCTCAAACGGCTTTAGGATATCAAGGACAAGTCGGCGTACTCTGGGCTTGTCGGTTTTACTATCTTTTGACATAAATTTTTCACTGGGTTAAAGTATACCCTATCTCCATTAACGCGATATTACAGATAAATTTAACCCCAAAATGACGAGACTTATTAAGGCCTTATTCATTCCCCCTAAGCCGCTGTAAAAGGGTGAAGGTTTCACATACTCCCAACATGGAAAAGTACCTTGGAGAAGTATAATAATATAGGAAAAAATGTGATAAAACAAGAAATTCTATGAACGGGGGTTTGATTCGGACAAAGAGGGAAAGATTCTGACAAAAAAGCCCAGTGATAGAAAGATTTGACAAAAAGTAGCCCATTCCCATATGGGAAAATCGAGAATAATCGCCAATACGGGAGAGCTACCATGGTAAGGAATATCCACCATTGAGAAGAAGAGAGCAATGATGAAGGAAATATCCAGAATGGCCAAAAATATTCTGGAAAGCCGAATAGTTGGAACTGGAATTTGCAATTGGAGAAATTTCAACTTGCTGGAGGATGATGCTGAAAGGGGAGAGATTACGGAATTTTGCCGATTTGATTGATCTTGCTGATCTGCTTCATCCGGTATATTTAGTTGAACAGATGCTTTTGAGAGTATTTTAATATAGGATAGAGCGTATCCCTGCCAATTTAGCCAAAGGATCAAGCCAAAGAATGCCATTAAGGCGGGAATTACATGCCACATTCCCAAATCTTCGGGAAATATCGCCACCCCCACCATGCCAAATAAACCTGCATAACCAAGAAAATTCCACCAACGTGAGAAACTATGAAACTTATTTAGAGAAATATGCGAGACATCCGAAACATCCGAAACATCCGAACCTTCCAAATATTCAGATGAAACGGGAGAAATATTTGATTGAAACGCAGAAATTAACCCGGAAACACTTCGATTTAAATATCGCAGCAAGGGTAGGTTTCCCACGGCAAAGATTCCCATAAAAATATTCCATAATAATGCACCTTGGGGATTCTTGCCATAACCCCCCAGATTGCTGATACGGTTTAAACCAATCGAGTAGGGTATGGGATAGAGATACGAACTGACCGTAGTGGCGAGTAAAAACAGAAAACAATTAATCATATACCATCGGAAATAAAATGCCCTAGATTTCTGCCCTGAAAATACCTTTTGTAACCACAAACCAAATCTTTTAGTCATGATCGGCCTCCCTTTGATCACCGCTCACCCACTTCCTCATGCCAAATAATGTAAGGGAAGCGGATCCCCAATCGTATATCATCCCCAAAACTAAGGGAAGCATCATTTGGGGAAATCGAATTGCCGTAACTAATTCTGGAACCGCCATTAAGTATCGAAAAACACAGGAGACATAAACAATAATCCGATAATGATGGAGATCCTTGGCCGAATACCACAGGAGGAATCCCAACATCAAAAATTCAACCGCGGCAAACAAGTAAAACAAAGGAAAAGATAAATCCACCCCAAGGGTGGCAAGGGTGTCAGAGAACATTTCAACAAAAAAAAATCCCAAGGCTACCAATATTTCCAAGATTCCACTGAATTGGATAAAACGACGAAACCACAATGGGACTGTAGCCATAAAATGAACACCATTATATTCTATCTAACAATGAGGGTGATGACGAGGAGGAGGAACTATCCTTTGGGGAACTGTGTGATTTTTCTTTGCGTCGCTTCAATATGAAGATTACCAAGGGAATGCCAATCACCAGAATCCCTCCACCGATGAAAATAGATGTTTTAATAGTGGCGAGTCGTGCTTCCCAATAGGAATTTTCCGCTAAGTAGTCAAGTTCAAGACTGGAAGAATCTAGGGTGAGAAGGATGCTATAAAAGTAAGATTCATCCTTGGGATTGATGTAATCAAACTCTGCTCTGAGCAAAAGACTCCAGGTAAGATCATAATAAAGTTTTACTCTCAAATTACTATCCAAATTCAAAAATAGATAATAAGTCTCCAGTATTGGGACATTTTTAGCAAGATCTCCCGATTCTGGACTCCAATTGGGAGAAGCAACGGCGGGACGCGTTTTTTGAAGTGTTAAGGTGAAGGGATCCGAGACTGCAAAATAGGGTATTTGCTGGAAATCCCTCAAGAAATTTGCTGATTGATCGGAGCTATTCAACCAAAACAACGTATAGGAAGCATTATCGGTGAAATCGGTTGGATCATTACGGTAATTCTCACGACGATAGGAAAAGTAAGTTTCGAAATAATCCTCAGGATCATGGTCTTCAAAATATTCAACTTGATCTGGGTTAAACACCAGGGCTAAAACTTCCAAGAGATCTTCGTTCTCTATATTATCCGAAAGACGATAACGAATAGAACCATTTCCGTACATTAAATCATCACCCATAATGGCTAAATCCAAGGTTAAGCTATTTGTTTCTGTGGTATTTTCCTGAATAGTATAGGAAAATGAATATGATAAGGAAAGTTCATCGTTTTGAGCTTGAATTGTATTAGTTGGAAGTATATCCATCGATGATGTTGAAAGAGAATTAAGATACGCACTCTGGGGCATAGGCACAAATAATCCAATGAGTATCACCATGGTCAATATTCGGAAAGAAGATTTCCGTTGAAAGAATTGGAAGGTCATAAATTTTGTTCTCGGATAAGAATACCTTGAAGGTTGTTATGAATAATTTAGAGAAAGGCATGGAAAAAAGTTTTGGTTATAGTAGATTTGTGACTCCGGTCTTTATTTCAGTTCTTTTTGAATCTTGCCCTGGGTCAACACATAGTCGTGATCGGTGATGGCCTTGACGGCAGGGTTGTGGGACACAATTAATATGGTAGTTTCGAATTTTTTCAACTTCTGGAGATGATCCAGGATGATCTGGGCATTGGCTTCGTCCAAATTTCCCGTCGGCTCATCGCACAGAACAATTACGGGGTCATTCACCAGAGCCCGGGCGATGGCAACGCGTTGCTGTTCCCCTATACTTAGTTGATACGGAAATTTTTTAGCCTTTTCCAATAACCCAAATTCTGTAAGTAGCTGATCTGCCTTGGTATGCTGTTCTTCTTGGGTTTTTTTCATTAAATTCATGGGAAGTTCAATATTTTGGCGAACGGTTAAGGTTTGAATGAGATTAAATGTTTGAAAGACAAATCCGATTTTTGTTAAGCGAATTTGCTGCTTCTGGCGCCGATTTAGGTTTGAGGTGTCAATATCGGCAATTAAGTACTTTCCCGTATCATAAGTATCCAGGAGCCCGATGATATTGAGCAGTGTGGATTTTCCCGATCCACTGGGCCCCATGATACTGACCACTTCCCCCCGCTTAATGGTAAAATCGACACCCTTGAGCACATTTAAAGTTTCGGAGTATGTTTGATAGGTTTTTTCCATTTCTGAAATTGTTATTATATTCTCTGACTTTTTCTTAATATTTCTGGCGCCATCGTGTTTTGGTTCCGGGGAGTCTTCTATTTTTGAATGGTTTTCTACATGTTCCGTTGAATTCATGATGTATACCTCGTAAATTGTAATTGATCAAGATTATTTTCTGCTTTCTGCTTTCTGCTTTCTGCTTTCTACTTTCTATTTTTACTTATACTAAACCAATATTGATGCTTATACTATACCGATACTAATACTTCTGCTTTAGATGGGAAATGTTGAATTTATGCAACCCCAAGAGAGCAATGAAAAATGCGAATAAAATATTGGCAATTCCGATTATGAGAATGAATTTACCATATATTTCAAAGGGAAAGGGGTGCGAAATGCGTTGTAGCCCGTTGGCCATTGCTGGAAAAAATGATGCTTCGCTATTGACAGTGATCATCAAAATCGAGTATAATGCCCCGTAGATAAGAAATGAAGCGGGAATTCCAAATAATATCCCAATTACTAGCAAGAGAAGGCTTTCTAAAACAACTAAAGCAAAAATGGAAGTTTGAGGGGTACCCAATATTTGTAAAATTTCGAAATCCTTTTTTCGACTAAGGATATTGAGCAATTCTATCGAAAATACAAATACAATTGCTGATGCCGAGGTGAAAAAGCTTAGAACGTTGACCATGTTATCCATAAAACCGCCTATATCTCCTCGCAAGGCATCAAAATCTTCCGTTGTCATAATATCTATCGCTTCAAATTGGGCTTCGAATGATTCGATTAATTCAGGAGAATTCTCCACATCATTGGGAATGAATAAGACCGTTGTACGATTATGCTTCCCTGATAATTGTTCCAATTTTGCATGATCTACCAATGTGATGCGATCTAAATAAGAAAATTGAGTATTTAATACCCCAACGACAGTAAAAGTTTGATTAAGTACAATAATTTCTGTAGAATTCCGTAAGCTATCACCCACTACAACTTCTTGTGAGTTCTGGGGCCATCTCCCTTCCCGCAATTGTATTCGTTTAAATAATTGGGATTGTTGGTTCAGGGGAATACCGAAGACATAATTAGTATGGAGAGAGAGAAGATTCTCACTATTCGAAACAATCATCATGGGAATTGAATCTACCCCGAAATGATCATCCAATTCTTCCTTAAGATTCAAATCTATCTTCGATCCGACGGGAAGGAGCTGGATAAAATTTGTGCCCCGCTCCAACACCTGATTATAATCCTCAAAGGGTGTAAAAAAATCTGTGGAAATATCGGAATAGTAATCAGTCATGAGCGCCATTACAATTGTGCTAATAAGACTCATGGAAATTCCGATTACCACCAATAGAGTGCGGATTTTTTTCTGAGATAGATTATTTCGAATGTATTGGATAAGTTTCATTGGATAAGTATCCTGTTCTAATTTTCTTTTTCTTTTTATTCTTTTTATTCTTCTTTGCGGAAAGTCTGAACAATGGATTGACGAAGGGCTCGGATAGAGGGGTAGACGGCAATAACGATTCCAAGAGATAGGGAAATGATTAAGGTTTGAATATAAATGGAAATTGGGATTTTCTGCATCATATCCCTCATATAGGCGAAAATATCGTTTTGGTCGACATCCTTCTGAAATATGTAATAACCGTACATGAAATAGAGATTTCCGGTAATTAGGCTGATGAGATAACCGATGAATGTGATCACCAAACTCTGTAAGAAAACAAGGACACCGATCATCCAGAGGGGCATTCCCAAAGCACGTAACATGCCAAATTCTTGCTCTTGGTCCTTAACATTGAGGAGCATCAGTATAAAAATAAACAATCCGCTTACAAAGAGAGGAAACACCCAAAGGACCACGTTAAAAGCATCCAAAATATTATAATAATAGCCCGATGCTTCATCCAATTCCTCTTGATCTATGAGATTTATGGTAGGAAATTGGGATTCTATTTGTTGTTCGATGCTATTTACATACGACTCATTCCCTAAAAACGCTTGATCCCCAATGACATACATGGCCGAGCAAAGACCATCCATATTGAAAGCAGTTTGCATGATTTCATAATCCAAATAGAGAAATTTATCAAAAAAGACATTATAGCTATTTAAAATTCCGGTAATCGTGAAATTAATGCCCCGGATAGGAATTTGAAGCCCCAGTGACAGTTTCTCAATTTCCAGGTTAGCACCCACCACGATCTCATGTGTATCTTCGCGAGCCCACGTTCCAGACTGGAGTCCTACATCTTTCATGTATATATTCTGCAGATTACCGAAATTGATTCCCACAACCACATTTTTTATCCATTTGTATTGGGTAACATTGCTAAAGTCTTTGAAAATCACCGGAAGGGTGTAACTAATCCCGGGTATCTTCAGAAGTTCGGTGCTGACATTTTCCGGGATTTCGGATTCAAAAGGAATAATTTGCACCACATTAGTACCTTTTCCCAATAACATAAAGGAGTTTTCTTCCAGAAAATAAAATCTACTTACGGTTTCATCCAATACGGAAGAATATGCGGAAATTCCAAATACTGCACCCAATGCGACGCCAAAACCGAGTATGCAAGCGAGGTAGCGCATCTTATTTTTTCGAAAAATGGATAGAAAATACGTTAGGAATCGCATGGGAGTTATTTAGCTCTTGGTTACCTCTCCTTTATTTTTATTGGTTATCAAGCCATGCTAACTCTGTGGGTCACCCAATGACAATGACTCAATTTTCAACGTATTTTTAACCGAAAGCGCATTTTGCATCATGTTCAACCAATACCAAAGTGTGCGCAATGAGTCAAAATCAATCCAGTCCTCCGATCATCTATAATATTTTTCCCAGATTAGCAGGCCCCATTCCCAATTGGAATAACTTAATTCCACATGTCAAATCTATGGGTTTTTCATGGATTTATATAAACCCATTTAATAAATTCGGATTTTCTGGCTCTTTATACGCTATTCACGACTATTTCCAAATTGATCCTCTTTTCGCGGTTGACGAAGAAGATGGTAAAACATGGAATTCGTTCCGAAAATTCGTTACCGAAGCCCACGCCCAGGGATTAATGGTAATGCTGGACTTGGTCATTAATCATACAGCGATTGATGCTGTGGAATCCCACCCCCAATGGTATGCCCATAAATGGATGTTATTTGAAATTGAAACGGGGAATCCGGTGCAAATATTTGAATCGGTTCTTAAAGCGGACATTCGGGTGGATGAAAAACGCTACCCCTCCGAAAGGTTCGAGTTACGATACGATGTGGCCCGACCCTATGCAAAAAATCCCGGTAATACCAATGACGTACAAATTTGGGGGGATCTCGCCGAAATACAATTTGATTCGCCCTATCTTTCCGAAATCATGGCTTTCCTGAAGAATTATATGAAATTTTGTCTCGATTTGGGTGTTGATGGCTTCCGATGCGATGCCGCATATCAAGTCGAGGGCGAAATCTGGAAAAATTTGATTGAATTTGGTAAAGAGGTTAACTCCGATGTATTATTTTGGGCGGAAACCCTAGGAGCAGGTTACGAGCAGCATCTCAATCTGAAGGGTTGCGGATTTGATTATTTTGCCAATTCAGCTAAGTGGTGGGACTATACCGCCCCCTGGTGCGTGGAGCAACATAAACTATACGGAGAATTTGCCCCATCGATCGGTTTCCCAGAATCCCACGATACGCCCCGTTTGGCCCTGGAGTCGGGGAATCGCCAAGACATCCTGGTGTTTAAATATTTCTTTGCCACCTTCTTTTCCGAGGGCGTCCTAATGCCCATGGGGTACGAACATGGTGCCCGTAATAAATTGCACGTCGTGGAAACCACTCCGTCCGATCAAGAACCCATTAATTTTGATATTTCACCCATCATTGCGCAAATAAACCGTCTCAAGCAAAATTATCCTGTTATGCGCGAAGAGGGACATCTTGTGCATTATCCTTATCAAAATTCGAATATATTGGTGTTGAAAAAAGAGACTCAAGATGGTTCCAACCATGCGTTGCTTATCTACAACAAAGATTGGTCCAAGGTCCATGAAGTGATAATTGAAGATATCTACTCGCTTTTAAATTACGGAACCCCCATTTATGATATTTCGGCCTTGATAAATTCCAATTCAGCATCCAAGAAACCCAAGAAACCCTATACTGTGAATAAATTTTACAAAAATTTGATCCCCAACGAATTTATACTCTTCACTCAATCCATGGAATAATTCTCTATAATATATATGTATTGAAATAGGCAAAGATCGAGATAAGAAAAGAAAAAATAAAAGCTGAAACTTAAAGTGCTACCAGAACTTGGATGAGACGGCCCAAAAAGAATAAAGCGATACCAAAGACCATGCTAAAAGGCAATGCAGGCAACATTCGTTTTCTTTTTATCAATAAATATAAGGTCATTGCTGCTCCGCCCAAAACACCCAGGATGGTTAATCCCGCCAAAAACCATGACCCGTAATTAACGAAAATATTAGCGACAAGAGCGGAATATAGGATTAGATCACCCGAGCCAAGTTCAATTTCCAAGGATTTCAAATCAATTGACCCCTCTTCCCCATCTTCTACGTCCTCTTCATCTTGACTCGCTTGTAGGGAGACAAATTGGGTATAGTTTTGCACCTGATCCACCCCTATTTGCCCCTCGTCGAGCATCCATTTAATCCGATCCTGCATTTCAACTTGATTATCCTTAATTTGCTGGCCGATCTTACCCAGTGGACCCTTAAACACCGTTATAAGATCCCAGATTGAGAGAAAAATAGCAAAGGAAAAGGTGGTCCAGGTCGGGAGCGAAATTCCAAGGATTGACCCCATGAAAATTGAATAGAAGAGAACTATGGCATTGCGTTGCTTAATATTCAAACGATTTTTGAAGAAAAGAACCATCAGCAAGAAGAAGAGGATAATCGTTCCATAAAATAAACCGTTAAATAATCCATTAAAGAGAGCCATATTTGTTTCTTCCACGGGAAAACGCGAATCATATATTTTGAAGAAAACTCTTATGAAGAAGATACATCCATACCAACTGTAGAAGAAGACGATGATGCCCATTATTATTTTGAACGCGATCATTCCAAACTTCTTGATAAGAAACCATATTATTATAATAAAAACCGCGGAGATAGCCACAGGAAATAATCCACTTAGCAAGATCTCCCATCCTGTTTCTTCATCGGGAAAGAGGGCAACATTTATATCTATTTCCGCATAAATTTTTGCTGCATATGCCAAAAACGTAGAAACCAGTATATTAAACATAATGGGAATGATAATGTAAATCACTTTTATACGAAATGTGCCTAAGAGCTCCGTGAAACTAATAGGAGATTGGGAAGAAGATTTTAGAGGATTGTCTTGTCGTTGGGGTTGAAGATTTTCCATGATCTGGGCAGATAACCGTTCTAATTTATTGGTTAAGTCCTTTTTCAGCGGCTTATCTAGAGGCTCTCCAAAATCCAATCCCATCAATACGTCATACTGGTTGAACAGGGGCTGAAATTCGAGTAGGACATTTTGGGCATGATAAACAGGGATAATTTCATTGTGCATCCCTTCAATAATTAGATCCGCTGCTCGCCGTGATAATCCGTGTTTGAATCGAATTACTGAGGAATTTGTGGATGGTTTATTGGGAATTTCTTCGATAGGATCTTCGGGTATTTCGGGTGCCATGCTAAGATTAAGTATGAATCTCGGTTAAATAAAATTCTCGGAGCGATAATTTAATTCATTCATCCATTGTAGTAATATTTCATAAGGAACAAAATTTTCTTTGTGAATTTGAAGATGAACCTGAATGCAATTACAGAAAGAAAGTCAGAAAGCGAAAATCAGGAATATTGAAAGGTGATGACGCGCCCCCTTGTTTCATTTTAGACACTTTTAACCGATCGGACTTTTCTAAAAAAGATTGTTTAATTGTTAAAAGCTGAAAGAAAGGACAATTTCTCTCATATTAGTCTCCGCTTCCTATTATTATGTAGTTAACCAAATTTAAAAATGTTATTAATTTTTTGGGAAAATTTTAATAAGTATCTGGCCCAAATCTGCAATCCATTCCGAATCAAATAGAACTCGTTCTAATGAATCAAAAGCCCAAAAATCTCCAAAAACTTAGCTGAAATCCTTCCCGGATCAATCTATAAGAGAATACCGAGGTTTCTTTTCGATTCGTTCAGAATCTCAATAATTTTATTTCTCAATCGTTCTGCGGATGGAGTTGTTATGTTTTCAGTCTCCTCCAAAATGTATGATGCGTATTGAAACAATTTAGGATGTGTCAAATCGCAGTCATCCAATGGGAGATCTTTGCGACATTTCGTGATCCATAATATCGGATAGGAAAAATACCTTTTAATCCCCCCTGATCTTTTTAATTCATCAACCCATGCTCGAGAAAATTCATTAGCCCAAATATAAACTGCTGAGAGTTTTGTCAATTGAGCCAATTCATCGGGGAGCGCTTGAATTTTGTTGTTTCCAAGGTTTAGATAAGTCAAGTCTTTGAATTTAGAAATGTTTTTTGGCATCTGTCGAAAATTTTGAGGATGAAGGTTGCCGAATTTAGCGTGTGTTGATTTAATCACTGATTTGGGAAAAGTAGCGAGCCGAGCTGATGAGAGATTTAAATAAACTAAATTGGATAAATTTTCCATTGATTCGGGAAAAGACTTGATGCGAGTTGATGAGAGATTTAAATAAACTAATTTAGTTAAATTTCCGATTGATTCAGGTAATGCAGTAATAGATGTTGCTGTTAAATTTAGATACGCTAAATTGGTTAAATTTCCGATTGAATCAGGTAAAGCAGTAATGGGTATTGCAGTTAAATTTAAATACACTAAATTAGTTAACTTTCCGATTGATTCAGGTAATTTTTTAATAGTTTTTGCAAATTTAAGAGTTAATGCCCTTAAATTTGTTAAATTTCCGATAGATTCTGGGATCTGTTCCAAATCAGAATTACTAAGATCTAGAATTGCGAGATTAGATAAATCGTCAGTAAATTCAGGAATTTTGGTTAATTTCAATCGTGCAAAATTCAATCCAATTATTTCCTCCATTCCATTCTTCCTCAAATTTTCTTCACGATTAAATTTAATAGTATAGTTTAAACCAAGATAAGCAAGATTTAATCCTCCGACTTCTCCATATTGATTAATCCTCAAGATTTCACCTGGTTGAAAGTCAATTGATTCATCAAATTCATCTTCTTCCTCTTCCTCACGATAATAATATTCTTCCTCATAATCTCTGGGTTCTTCTTCTTGCAAGTTAAAAAAGCGAATTTGCTGCAATAATGAATAGATGCAATTGGGATAGAAATAAAAAGAATTATTATAGACGGTTAAGTGAGTTAATCTCTTCAAATTTATCAGAGTCTCTGGTAAGGTCGATAAATCGTTATTGCTAACATCTAATTCTTGCAAATTTGTGAGTAGACCAATCGAGTCAGGGAGATAGTGGAGATTATTATTGCTAACATCTAATTTTTGCAAATTTGTGAGTAAACCGATATATTCAG
This sequence comes from Promethearchaeota archaeon, assembly GCA_018238965.1. GTDB lineage: Archaea > Asgardarchaeota > Lokiarchaeia > Sigyniarchaeales > Promethearchaeaceae > Harpocratesius. Next base: position 25,871 of record JABCSI010000004.1, on the reverse strand, counting down.
GGAGATTGTGAAAATTGTTATTGCTGAGATTTAATTCTTTGAGAGAAGTAAGTTGATCAATACTTTCGGGGAGATTTGTTAATGAATTTTCACTTAGGTCTATATTTTTTGCCTTATACAATTGACCGATCGAGTCAGGAATTTCTTTAATGTTCAAGCCATTAAAAGAAAAATTTTTTCCATCTTTATCACAAATCTTATCCCAACGCTCTTCGTCCCATTCTAAATCTGTGAGATAAGGTAGTAAGGAAAATATTACGGGAGGAAATGTCTCAAATGAATTTCCCCGAACATCCAAATATTTCAATCGGGTAAGGTTGGCTAAGAAATCAGGAAGATCTTCCAAATTATTCCCGATTAGTGATAAAGCCTCCAGTTTTTTTAGCTCGCCTATTATTTCAGGAACTTCATTCAAACCGATCCCATCCAAATACAAAGATGAAATCTCCCCATTTGGATGCAAATGCATACAACCCTCCCTATCATTTTCAGTCAGTGTTAAGTCTGTAAGTTGAGGAATGAGTGCAAATATTACCTCTAATGAATTTTCAACTTTCGTCCCATCGAGTAATAAGAATTTCAAGTTTTTACATTGCAGCAGGACATCGCTAATCACTAGATTTTCGTTTCTACCCAGATCTAAAGAATCCAACTGTTTCAATTGACAGATCCAATCGGGAATAGATGTCAAACGATTTCTTCTTAAAAATAACCCTGTAATATTGGTCAGAGTCTCCAAGCCAACTATATCTTCGAATTGCGTAATTTCTTTGTTTTCTAGAAAAAGCATTCCATCATCCATAACATATTTTTTCCCATGAACCGTTACATAATTTTGTTCCATATCCACGCGCTCATCTAGGATTTCGCTAATTGGGGCAAGATTAATTTCAGATCTTTCAATAATAGGGGTTATACGAAAGTGCTTTCGACTATAATTCACACATTTTTGGGCGAAATTAGTTCCGTAACATAAATTAATTGCATCGAAAACGACTAATGAAATTGGGTTTCCAGTTAAAATAATCTCATTAAGATTGCATAAAGAATCTAAACCCGTGATATCGGTAAGGTAATTATTTTCAATATTTAGTGTTCGGAGTTTGGTTTGTTTTTCCATTCCAATGATCTCGATGAGCTGGTTATTTTGAATATAAAACACATCGAGATCTGTTAAGGTTTCCATTCCACTGATTTCAGTGATGAGGTTATAATTGAGATAAAGCAGTATAAGGTTACTAAGGGATTCCAGACCGCTAATCTTGGTGATTTGGTTTTTGTTTAGAGATAAAGACTCGAGTTTTGCTAAGTTCTTCAACCCGGTAATTTCGTTGAGGTTGTTGTTGCTTAGATCTAACGATTTAAGGTTGTTTAGGGTTTCTAAGCCGGTGATCTCGGTGATTAGATTTTTTTTGAGATCTAACGATTTAAGGTTAACTAGGGTCTCCAAACCGGTAATTCTATTCATTAGAAAAAGACGCCTTGTTTCCGGGCAATCCATTTCACAAATTCAAAAGGTAATATACAGCCAAAGAACGCAAATACTATGCACACCAACAAATCGAGGATATGTAGGAACATAATCTGGAACTTAAATCCAAAATCATAAAAGAGCAATTGCCAGCCCGGGACATACATTATGGAAAGTAGGAAGCCAAATAATCCAATACCCAGCAAATAAATCACCCAATTCATATCCTCATGTAAAGAACGCCAGAGACTTTTATTCGGACGGCGAATCTGAAGGGCCATTACATATTCTGCGATAAATATAGTGGTGCAAAGCATGGTTAGGGTTTTTGCGATTGTTCTATCAGTGCCTTCCCAATAAGCTAAAGTGGAATCGGTGAAGGGATAAAACGCATCCAGAGCACCTAGGGATATATTCACGTCAAACAAAGGATAAGTTCCCTTAGATACCAGAAAATATAATCCGAACATGGTGGTCATTAAAAATGCCCCGTAGCTGAATAATAGGACAAGAAACGTGCGAGAGATGATTTCTTGACTGTCCCGGGGTTCTTCCTTCATAACTTCGTCCGAAGTTGAATCGAAGGTTAGTATTACTCCGGTCAAGGAATGCAGGGTCGCCGAAATTAATAAAAAGAGCTGCAAAAATTCGGGATCGAACCAATATGGCAGATTCAGATACACGGACAAGATGAGATTCACCAATCCTTCGAATATATTGATGCAAATAAAATAAAAGACCACGGATCGAATATTTGCGAAGATGCCACGCCCACGACGGACCCCTTCTACGATAGAAATGAAGGAATCGTCTGAGATCACCATATCTGAGGCTTGCTTCGCCACATCAGTTCCTGAAATCCCCATGGCAACACCCACATCAGATAGATTGAGTGCTAGAGCGTCGTTGACCCCATCTCCTGTCATTGCGACAACTTTTCCTTTTTTCTGATATTTTTCCACGATGTCTTTTTTATTCTTCGGAATAACACGGGAAAAGACTTTCACCTTTTCTAAGGGCACTTCAACATCCAGTTTGTGGATTTGATTGCCATCCATTACCTCTTCAGAAGGATCGGAAAGAATATGGATGGATTTCGAAATTGCCTTGGCAGTAGGTAAACTATCACCGGTGATCATAACCACATCAATCCCTGCATCATGGCACTGATCAATTGCGTCTTGCACGCCCTCACGGGGAGGATCAATTATCGCCACGAATCCGATGTAAACCAAACCGTCCTCCATTTCATCCCGCTTTGACTCCAGATCCTCGGGGATGTAATCCAGTGGTTTATAGGCAAAACTCAAGATGCGATATCCCTTTGTGGCGTATTCATTGATGATGTTCATAATAATCAGCCGGAGATCGATGCTAAACTCAAATGCCTCCTGATCATTGCCCAGAAGATAGTCACAATTGGTGATGAGATATTCGCTGGCGCCCTTGGTAAAGGAAATAACTTCTCCGGTGGCCTTGTCTTGGAACACCTTGGTCATCCGCTTCATATCGGAGGAAAAGGGAAATTCGATGACTTCCAAATACTTCTTCCTGATGTCCACCCCATCTTTGTGAGTTATTCCAGTCTTTTTAGCAAGGGTTTGGAGTGATCCCTCAGTTGCGCTGCCAATTATTTTCCAATCTTCCACGATCTCCTTCCTACGGCGTTTTTCGACCTCGAACTGATATTTCATCAGCATAGAATTATTATTTAGGTAGCCAGATTTAATGAGGAACTCCAGATGGGGAAAATCGGCAATATTTTCCACTTTCTGGGGATGATTCGGAATATCCACCAGGATCACATCCCCCGTAGGATTGTAACCACTGCCTGTAATTTTAAAGGTTGAGCCCCTGGTCCACACATACTGCACGCTCATCTGGCTTTTCGTAAGAGTGCCCGTTTTATCAGTGCAAATAACACTTACTCGACCCAAACTATCCACTGCCGCAATGTTGCGCACAATAACCCCGTGTTCAGCCATGGACAAGACTCCAGATAGCATAATCACAGTAACTAACACCGGAATATTCACGGGCATAATACTCATGGCGGCATTCAGGCTCTGAACGAATTCTATTTGCCCGGTGTTCACTTTCAGATATATTAGGGTGCCAACCCAGAGAAGAATGATGGAGATGCCGAACCACTTCCCAAGATTATCCATTTTCGCCCGAATTGGAATTTCCGCATTTTCAATATCCTGCATTCCAACCGAAATTTTGCCGATTTCAGTATCTGCCCCTGTCGCAAAAACTATCGCAATGCAATGTCCCGTAACGATAAAAGTTCCGTAAAACAGTATATTTTCTTGGTTTTGCAGGTGCAAATCGCGGTTTCCCAAAGCTTGCCCGTGATTTTTAGCCACTAGTTCACTTTCTCCGGTAAGGGATGCTTCATTCACCCGTAAATCCGTGGAAGATACGATGCGAGCATCGGCGGGCACCTGATCACCAGTTGCAAGTTTGAGCAAATCGCCCACCACGATATTTATGGAGAATAATTCCTCGATTTGACCATCGCGAATGACCCACGTCTTCGGTGCAGCCATGGATTGGAGAGCTTCCAGTTTTTTCGTCGCACGAGCCTGTTGATAAACGGCAACGACTATATTTGCAACCACGGCAAACAATGTGACATAAACTAAACTCATATTATCGGTGTCAGTCACAATACTGGCTATGAGCATAATCGCAGCCGAAATAAGATAGAGTATAATCAACCAGTTAAACAAAGGGGCAATATATTGTTTCACAAAAGAGCCTTTTTTCAGTTTTAATTCGTTTGAACCAAATTTCTCCAAATTTTGAGCGGCTTGATCCCCCGAAAGGCCCATATTGGGATGAGTTCCGAATTTCTCATAAATTTCTTGCTTAGTATAGGCCCAAATAAATGTAGTGTCTTCAATTTCTTCGGTTGTGGTGGTGACTTCAATTTCTTCTTTCATGGTTTGACCAACTTTTGTGATGGTTTATATTACGGGTTATGGTTTACGAATTATAGATTTTGGATTACCTATTACAGATTATAGATTACGGATTTCCTATTACAGATTACTCTTTGTTTCTTATTTATGATTTCTTTTTATACGATTTACCGCATTCATTATAATTCTCTGGGTCAGAGCTTTGTTGTCCGAGCCTAGCTGGCCTTGCTCTGAAAAAAATGCAAGATGGCAGAATCTACTGGCGATATCTTCGAGTAATCTGAATTCAAATCCCCGAAACGCTTGCAGACATTTATCGGTTTCGTAATCGAAGATGGCCGAGTTCATAATAATCAGATATTTAATATCCTTGACCGTAAACTTCTCAAAAAAAGTATACATATATCCCATTTCGTTTTTCAATCGATTCTTCAAGTAATTTATGTTCCACCCGCCTTGAGTGTCAATTAAAATTTTTAAAGCGGAGATTGACATACTTTCAAGATTTTGGCCAATCTTATCGAATTCTGAATCGAACACAAAGGCTTCTTCATCAATAAACGAGATTAGGTCAGTTAGGGGCAATCCGTATTCGTTAATGACTTGAATATCCCACCATTGTTCAAATTTCTTCTTCTTATTAGTATTGACCAATGATGCTTCTACTGCACCAATATCGAGTTTTTGGGGAATGCTAACCTTTTTCTTGGCAATTTTCCAATCAGAATAAAATTCCTTGATTTCGGGAGCCAACCACTTCTCAAAATCTTGAAAACTAAATCCCGTTTCAGCCGTAGTTTTCACCATTTCACGGAAATTCTCAAAAACGAACTCCGCCATAATATCCTCAACGCCCCAAGTCTCAAAAGTTTCTTTTTCATCCTTTTCACTCACAGAAAATACACCTAGAAAGTTAGAATTCAAATATCGTTTATCCAAGAAATGAATTACAAATTGATTGGAACTGGTTCTAAGTTTTATTTTCGTAAAATTCTTATTGGGGAAATAGGCGATATAGTTGATTAGGGTAATCATTGCATCCATTTGTTGGATTACTTCAGGTAAATGCTGTGCATCAGCAGAAAACTGAGCCGATCCATCCCGAAACGAGCATAAGTGTTCTATAATGGGCTTTTCTTCCAATGAACTACGAACAAATGAAAAAGTCCAATCCAACATATGATATCTGCCCTCTTAATGCTCAAAAATTCTTAAAAATTAATGAAAACTTTTGACGGTGAATATTTTTTTGTCTTTAAAACATAAAAATGTTGAAGTTATTTAGCAAAAACAACTTCTATAGAATAGATAAATTAAAGGTAGCGGCAACCATGCACAAAAACGGAATGGTAAATGGAAAAGGGAAGAAAAACAACCAAAATCAGATTGAATTACTCGCCCCCGCAAAAAATATGATGGCAGTGAAGGCATCTGCCCCATACGCAGACGCAGTATACTTCGGCGTTGAGGAATTCAATATGCGCATGAAATCGGAAAATTTTTCCCTATCAACTCTCCCAAAAATTGTGCAAGCATGCCATTTTCCCACAAACCCAACGCATCGGACAAGAAAGGTCTATCTAACGTTAAATATCCTAATTTATGAGAATGAACTGGCTGCATTGGCAAGAACGATTACGGCAGCCAAGGAAGCAAACGTTGATGCGGCCATAGTGCACGATATCGCCGGAATTCAACTGGCTAAAAGAATTGGAATTCCTTTTCATATTTCTACCCAATGTAATGTTTCGAATTCGGAAAGTGCAAAATTTTACGAAGCCTTGGGGGCCGAGAGAATAATTCTAGCCCGCGAATGCTCGCTTCAACAGATTAAAGTTATTTCTTCAAAAATGGACAAAGCGGAAATCGAAACCTTCGTGCACGGAGCCATGTGCTCCTCAATATCTGGTCGATGCTACCTCTCGCAAACTATTGCATGCACAGCTAATAAATCTGCAAATCGTGGCGTCTGTACCCAACCATGCCGTGGTACATGGTCACTCAAACATGAATCCGGCACAGAATTCCTCTATGACGGTCTAAGGATTCTAAATTCCAGAGATCTTTGTATGATTAACTATATTCCCCAGCTGGTTGATGCAGGAATTAAAAGCTTAAAGATTGAGGGAAGGATGCGTCATCCCCATTATGTCGAAACTGTAACGAGGGTTTACCGTGAAGCCATAGATGCCTACTATTCAGGGGAATTTGAGGAGAAACTCAAAACACAACGGTGGATTACACGATTAAAACAGGTATATAATCGAGGCTTTACTACAGGGTTTTTCTTTCAACGCGCCTCGGAACAAGATTCACAGCTGCGAAGCCCTGCAAATATTTCCCATTATCGCTACATAAAAATGGGTTCCATCATCCACAGTTATCCCACCAAAGTGGTGAAGATTCAACTTACCAACGGAACCTTGAGAGTTGGGGATGAAGTTATTGTGATGAGTACCAAAAGCAGAACGGGTGGAGAAACTTATTTCACGCAGAGAATACAAGATATTAGAGTAGGAAAAAGCGATGTAACCCAGACATCCCAAGCAACACAGCAATCTCCCATAGAAATCTCCACGAAATTGGATGAGATTACTTCCCCCGACACCGGAGATGCGATTTTTAAATTTACTGACGAAACCTACAAAAATCGAAAGAAATCGGGAAAAAAGAGCAGAGCCTACAATCTTAAGTGAATTGAACCCAATTCTACTTTGAACAATCAAAATCTACTATATTTGCTGGGATAAGTCCCGTCTGAGAACTTTAATGCGACGCTTGAGATTGACAACTTCTTCGTTTAGCCTTCCAATTTCCTTTTTCCCGAGCCCCATTTCGGATTCGGCCTTGGATAGGGATTCTGTTAAGCGCTGCATCGAAAGGATTTTTCCATCCAAATCTTGATTAAGACGGTCGATTTCTCCTTGTAATTGCCCGCCATCTTGGGCTTTCAGAAGCTCTGTTTCCAATTGACCAACATTTCGCTCAGAAATATTAAATTTATGCTCGAGGCTGGATAATTTCTCGGAATATTCTCCTTTTTGCTCCTGCAATTTTCGACTCACGTTGTAATTATCTTGCTTCATCAAATCGTAGGAATCCTGTAAATCCTTCAGCTCCTTTTTCTGTTGGTCGAGTTGATCCCGAATTACTTGGTATCTGCCATTCGCTTCGGACGCCAACACAATCTGTTCACGAAGGTCAGAATTCATTGTATCTACTTGTTTTTGGAGCATTTCTTTTTCAATGCTATCTTTCATTTGATCAGCAGTAAGAACCTTCGATTCCTTCGCTTGAGACTCTAATCCTTCAATCTGTTTTTTAAGGCGATTGATTATTGCGTTAAGACCACTTGTATCCCTATTTAAAATGGAGATACGTTCAAATAGGACTTCCTTCTGAACGATCATTTCAGTTATTTTTTCGTTCAATTCTTCTTTTTCCGCAGCAGATTTTACCGATTCGAGGAGTGCTTCGTGGAATTCCTCTTCTTGATTTTGATAATCTTCAATAATATCTTCTTTTTCACGCAATTGTTCTTCTAAATTCTGATGTTGACTTATTTTTTCCTGTAATTGCTCCAATTTCGAGATGAAATCCTCTTTCTCGATCTTATAGTCATCCTTAATTTGTTGAATTTCATTCGATTTATCTTGCAAATCTTGGTTTTTCTTGGCAATTAAATGCTCCTTTTCTTCCAATTTTTGAACTATTGCATTATGTTTATCGCGAAAAACCATATGTTGAATCTTTTCATTGAGTTCGTGAAGCTCTTGCTTTAAGTCCGTGATTACTAATTCTTTTTCCTGTAATTGATTACTAAAAGTTACCGTACCTTGGGCGTGATCCCCTTGGGAATTGTCCAGGGATTCACGTAATTGAACGCATTCATCTTGTTTTGCCTGGAGATCCGCCAATACTTCATGAATTCGATTATCTTTCAGTAGTCCGGCCCCGGATAATTCTTGCTTTTCCCGCTGTAATTGAAGAGCCTGTTCTTTGAAATTCTGCAAATTTGATTCAAGAAATGCATTTTTTTGATCTGTGGAATTCATTTTATTCTGCAATTTTTCTTTCTCTTCAGCGAGGATGGTATTTTGTTCCTCAATTTCAGCTAATTTTTCTTTCAGGGGGTGAAATTCAATCAATTCAACCTTCAAGGAGTCGATTTCAGTGTTTTTCTTTTCCAAATCATCGGAAATTTCGTGAAAGCGTGATTGGAATAATTTATTTTCATTGGTTAAAATGGAATATTCGGTTTTTTGGGATTGAAATTCAGTTTCAACCTCCGAATTACGGATTCTTAACTTGTGGACTTCATCCTCCAATTCTTGGAATCGGGTTAAATCGCTTTTTAACGCTTCTAATTCTCTTATTTTAGTTTGAACCTCATCCTCTAAACTATCAATTTTTTCATTTTTAGAGGTTAGGAGTAATTGAAAATTATTTAATTCCGATGAATTCGGTAACATTGTAGATTCGGCCATAGCACCTGCAGATTCACCCGTTTGTCCTGAATTACTGGAAGGATGGGCATCTATATCCAAAGGTGCCATAAATTCATGTAAATTTTTTATTGTTAAAAATTTTAGGGAATCCAAAGTTGGGTTCGAGGGAACGGGGAAAGTATTTGAAAGATACCGCTCAAGAGCATCGGTGAATAGTTCCTTGACACGAGTTTCTTCCAGCTTTTTCAAATTTTCTGCCAATTGGTCCATCATACTATTTATACTATTGGAATCTTGGCTATTGCCGGAAACTAGACTCATTTCATTTTGAAGATGGTGATGGAGATCTGTAAGTGTTTTGATGGTAATTAGTAGTGATTTAATCCGTAATAAGGTCCCTTTTTCCAAATTGATTAATTCTTCTTGGAGGCTTCCTCCACTAGGGAAGTTGGTTTCTCGAAATAATTTGGAAATCTCGTCTAAAATGATTTGGGTCTCGTTAGATTCCGAAAATGAGTGTTCAGCGGGCATGTATATATAATAAATGAAAACCTTTTGCTAAAAATGTACCCCACTTGGGAAAAAAAAGTGGAGGTGTATGTAAATTCTGAAAAAATCTCTTTCTATTTCGTAAATTCTTCCCAATCAATATTTTGATCAACTTGTTGCAAACACAATTCGATATCACCGGGTTGAATTTCAGTGTGGATATTTTGCAATCTTTGAGTTATCGTAAATGTGTCAGATGATGCCAATATAATCGGAATACCCTTTTCTCTCGCCCTTTCTAAGACTTCAATTTTAGGTTGTAAATTTCCCGTGAAAACAATCATCGCAATGTTTGTTTCCATGGCATTTAAGGCAATTTCAGTGCGATCTCCACCAGTAATGATGCATAAATTTTTAGACGTTTGGATATAGCTTAAGGCCCTATCAGCGTTCATTGCGCCTATAATGAAGCCATCAATCTTATTGTTCTTGATTTTGATATAATCCCCAACCAAAAGTTTCCCATCCACAGCAACTAAAACCTCGGCCAATATCGGTTTTTCCAATGTTTTCGAATTTTTCAATCCGCCCAACACTTTAATACCCATAGATTTCAACAATGGTTTAAATATCTTAGCGATTCGTTGTTCGGCTGGTTCTTTCACCGCACTGATGATTACACCTAATACATCAACACCCTTGAGTTTGCAATAATTATAAGCGGCAATTAGGAGATTAAAATCATTATCATCTAAAATTGGGGCACAAATAACTATTTTGGCATTGATTTCTTGTGCAATTCGAATATCATCCAGGTTAATCGAAGCATATTGCATATAGTTATGATTCCCCTCTATAATGACAAAATCTGTTAGACCGGCGATATGGTCGTATGCATCTTTGATTTTCTCCATCACCTCCGAAGATTCTTGGGGGAGCAATTCATCGAGATAATAATGGGGGTTAAGATAGTGGGGGCAAATTTGATCCTTACTAAATTTACGCGCTACAATTGCTGAAATCACAGAAACGTCCTTGTCTGTTAGACTTTTGGGGGTAATTGTAGAAGAATCACCTATAGGCTTAAAATAACCAGGATTAAGATTATTTTCTTTCAATTTTAGAAATGTTCCAATGGCAATTACCGATTTCCCAGATCCTTTTTTTGTTGAAGTTAATATTATGCTTCTATTTCCCATTTGATATGTATCCCCTTGTATCTAATCTTCAAAAAAGTGAGAGATTTCCAAGTTATCGACTTGATCGCGACATATTTGGATCTCTGATGGTTGTATATGAACTTTAATCAGTCTTATCTGTTCAACTACGGTAAAAGTATCAGTGGTTGTTGTTAAAAGGGGTACTCCCTTTTCTTGAGCTACACTTACCACCCGTCTAACAGGTTCCATATTTCCGGTAAGAATTATCAGTTTAGTACTTGTATCTAATGCTGCCAACGCAATATCGGTCCTGTCTCCACCAGTGATCACACATTTGTCGATATTGGCACGAAATACTTTTAGTGCGGGCTCCACACCCATGGCTCCAATTACAAAAGAGTTAATGAGATTGTTTTTAACCTTGATAAATTCACCTGAATACAATTGTGCACCCGTTGCATCCATAATCTCTGCCACGGTAGGTTTCTCCAATTCTCGGATATTTTTAAGCGATCCTAACACTTTAATGCCTCTTTTTTCCAATAATGGGGCGTGATATTTCTGGATTCGAACTTCAGCAGTTTTCGAACGGGCATTGAGAATCACACCCAATACAGGAAGATTTTGGGAGCGAATATATTCATAACTTACAATTACAGAATTAATATCATCGTCATCACTGATCGGGGCACAAATCACGATTTCTGCCTCCAGTTCTTTGGCAAAGAATAGATCATCCAAATTGACAGCAGCATACTGATTATAGGAATGGTTTCCCTCAATTATAACATAATCCGATTTAGATGAGATTGCTTGATAGGAATCCAAAATTTTTTGTTGAATCTCAACAGCCTCTTCGGGCAAAATTTCATCAAAATAATAATCTGGATTCAGAAAATAAGGACAAATTTCTTCTTTAGAAAACTTTCGGGCAACAACAGATGATATAACAGACACGTCTTTATCGGTCCGACTTTTTTCTTGCTGTGACATTGAATCTCCTATGGGCTTAAAATACCCCATATCTTTACCCATTTCCTTCAATTTGAGAAATAAACCAATAGCAACGACACTTTTTCCTGCCCCCGATTTGGTGGAAGTCAACATTATTGTTTTAGTCATATTTTTTCACCTAATTAAAAAATTTATTGAGTATTCATAAATCCATAACACTTTCAATGTTTAATGGTAATTTTTATATCCACGGCACTATATCCTGCCTCTGCCTCAAAAACCAAGCATGGATTAATATCCAATTCGACAATTTCCGGAAAATCTCTTACAAGTTGAGATAGCCGAAGTAAGATTTCGATAATTCCGTCAATATCGCTTCTTGGTTCCCCTCGAACTCCCTCCAAAATCTTGGAAATGTTGGTTTGTTGAAGCTGGTTGATTGCATCGCTGCGATCATATTGATAAACGAGGTCAAACTTGACATCCTTAACATAATTTGCGTAAATCCCTCCGCTTCCGACCATTATCATTGGGCCCCATTGCGGATCTCGATTTATTCCAATGATAATTTCGTTCACTTTTTTCTTATTGTCCCGGAGAATCATGTCTTGAACCTCAACGCCGCGCAAATCCGCATTCAATGGACCCTTCGATTTGGCGTTGGACATAATTTGGATAAAGGCATCTTTCGCTTCTTGCACCGAGGTAATATTAAGAATAACACCTCCACAATCCCATTTGTGGAGAATCTGGGGGGAGACGATTTTCATCACGACGGGAAAACCGATTTCGGAGGCAATTACAGCTGCATCGCGGGCAGTTTGAGCCAGGCGAGATTTGGGGTTTTTGATCCCATAAATATCGAAGACTTCGGAAGTTTCATAACTCAGCAATACAGCTCTTCCATCTTCCCGAACTGATTGAAATATCTCTTGAACTCTTTCGGCCATCACTTCAAAATGTGGGATTTCTTTATCAGTTATCAAGGGTGCTTCCTTGATCCCCCGATATATTTCCAGTCCCTTCAGAACTTTCACCGCTTCCTCGGGAAAATCATAAGTGGGAACACCCCCATGGGTTAATTCTTTGGCAGCTTCCGAGACACTAACTCCACCGATGAAACTGGCAACCAATGATTTATTCGGATATTTTTGATGCAAGGCGGTGATTTTCTGGGCAACTTCCATCGGTTTAGTTTGGGCTTGGGGAGTGAGTATAACAATTCCTCCAGCCACTTCGGATTCTGGAGTCTGTAGTAAAACATCACAGGCATTTTCATACCGTTCAGGCGGAGCATCACCTATGATATCCACTGGATTGTAGAAATTCGATTCGGCAGGGAGTACTTTTTTGAGCTTTGTGATGGTATCTTCGGCAAATCGGGCGATTCCTAAGCCCACAGCCTCCATAGCATCGGTACAGACAATTCCCGGTCCACCTGCATTCGTGATGATGGCAAATTTATCACCTTGGGGAATCGGGGCAATTAAAAAGGTCATACAATAATTAAATAATTCTGAAATAGTGTCTGCCCGAATGACACCAGCTTTCTTAAAGGCGAGATCAAATGCAATATCACTTCCTGCAAGGGCGCCAGTGTGGGAAGATGCCGCTTTTGCTCCTGCAGCACTCCTTCCAGATTTCAAGAGTATTACGGGCTTGCGTTTTGTAGCTTCTGAGACAATTCGGAAAAATTTATCTCCGTCCTGCACCGATTCAATGTAGGCAGCAATTACCTTGGTTTCTTCATCTTGGGCCAAATATTCAATGAAATCAACCTCGTCGGCATCGCATTTATTCCCTAATGAGATAAAACTTGAAAATCCGATATCTTGTTCAACCGCCCAATCCAATAGACCCGTCATCATGGCCCCTGACTGTGAAAGCATACCGATATGTCCCTTTTTGGGAGATAAAGAGGAAAAGGAGAAATTAGCTTCCGTGATGATCCCCAAACAATTAGGACCTAGGATTCGCATATTATATTGGCGAGAAATTTCTTTGATTTTATTTTCCCGGGCAATTCCTTCCCCTCCGACTTCTTTAAAGCCAGCAGAAATAATAACAAGCGATTTAACACCCTTCTTTCCACACTCTTCCACAACGGGAACGCAAAATTTACTGGGAATACATAATACACCCAGATCTATGGGTTCTGGAACATCCAGAACGGTAGGGTAAGCTTGATGCCCTAGAATGTTATCAACCTTAGGATTTATTGGATAAATTTTACCTTTATATCCACTTTGGGCCATATTCACGAGAACAGTGTTGCCGATTTTGCCGGGAGAACTACTTGCTCCAATTATTGCTACCGAATTCGGGTGAAACATGGATTCTAATTCTTTCACAGTGTTAGACATGGCGATCTTCGTCCAAAATTACAAAATTTGAAAATTCCAATATATTTTCCCATAAGATCCTTGCAAAAATAAATGTATTCGTTTGGATTTTGGTTAGAAAGGAAGATACCATTTGAGAATCATTTTAATAAGGATACATTAGGGAGAATTTCGGTTGGAAATTAAACTAAATTGAACATCTTCTTCGATTTTTATGGACGTTTCTCCTTGATACGACCAAGAAAAGGTATGTTGGTCGTTTACTAATCCTTCTCGCTGCCGTGTGATATGTTGACACGAAACGCCTGTTAAATATCCCCACGTAGGATCACATTCCCTCATTCCAACTTTTGGCGAAAAAAATTCACACCACGCATGGGGACCCAATTCGTGCGACTTCAAATCCACCACCCAGCCATGGACTATTTTAGCAGGAATACCTCCGGCCCGCAAAATCGTGACAAATAAATCCGACATTTCGGAGCAATCCCCCTCTCTGGACTTCAAAACAGTGGCGGCATCTTCCCGAATTCCATTCATTTTATAGGTTACCCTTTGATTGACAAATTCAAATGCCAGTTTAATATATTGGGAGGCGTTGATGGCATTTTTTTTCAACGCTTTCACCAGATCAAGGACATCGGGATGTTGCAATGGCCAATAGCGGGAAGATTGGATCATAGCTTCTCCTGTGGAGTTAGGCGCAGTTATTTCACGAAAACCTTGCCAAGATCCAAAATTGGGCAAGGATACACCCGCTCCAATATTTCCCGTCTTTCTTATTTGAAGACTGACCGGAATTTTTATGGTTTTGCCAGGAGGAAGCACATCAATGGTAAGATCCAAAATTTGGTTTTCATCTTCATCATGTTGATAGGAATATTGGGATGATTCGGAAGGGGATACCTGTTGAAATTTTGTTGTTGGGGGATGGTAGGCATTTAGATGAATGTTGCGGGCGGTTTTATCCCCCGTATTTTTTATTGTATAGGTAAATAGAATTTGATAAAGAGAGGGATACCCCCATTCGATTCGAATCGCCGAGGATTTTCGAGAATGAGATGTAATCGATCTGGCAAAGGATCCGGGGACAATCGCCCGTGTAATTTCCTTTTTGTTTAGTTCAATTTGGGCAAGGGCAGAACTAAAAAAAATCTTACCGGCGTTTTTAAGGAATACAATTTTAGAGAGATTTTCCTTAGGCCATTCGATGATTTTCAAATTACCCAAGGTTTGAATAAAATCCGAAGGATTGATTAACATCTGAAGTTCGTAGGCATAATTTTCACCCTTGCGAAATGGATCGGTAAAAATTACTTCAATTTGATGCCCATCCTCTGATATTATGGCTTTAATGGGAACCTTTCCCTTTTGAAACCCAAAAACTCCATCAATTTTTAATCCCGTACGATAGGAAAACCCCGTAAAGAGAGTAGATTCTATCCATCGACCTGCCACATAGTATTTAACCATAACATCGGTGCTATCTATAACTAACACCGTTTCCGAAATTTCTTGGGGTGGTTTTTGGATATTTGTGTTTTGGGGATTTGTAGACATAGGAAACCATGGTGGAAGTTGATTAATCTTATAGATATTATATTGATCCCCGATCTTTAAAAAATTCGGATGGTTAATAATTACTGGAAAATGTAAAGGATAGTTACATAAAGCTTCCTTAATTCTGAATCACTGTGGAAGGAGTGAAAGTTCGTAAGTGGGTTATTTTAAGCAGTGTTCTTGGCCCAATTTTATTTTTTGTATTTTCTACCCTCGCTATGTTACTATACTCCGGAGGTAATGGATTAGATCCCGAGATGGAAGGATATAGTTTCCTTTACAATTTTTTCAGCGATTTAGGTTTATGGGTTTCCTTTGCAGGGGTATCGAATGCAACCGCATCTACCCTATTTGGAGTAGGCTTAACGATCGTCGGACTTTCTTTAATTCCCTATTATGTTTATATGCCAATATTCGCTCCGACAAAAATAATATCCAGAATTTGGTTTAGCATTGGAAGTCTCATCGGCATTATTGCTTCCATTGCCTATGTTGGGATAGCGTTCACACCTTGGGATTTGCGTTTATCCGCGCACATGTGGTTTGTGTACATCGCATTTCCTTTATCATTACCGATGGCAATTTGTTATGTGATTGGATTTTCATCAGAGAAAAACAGGTTCCCTAGACGCTTAACTTATTACTTCGTTGTGTACATTCTCATTTTGACCATATATCTATATCTACTATTTTTTGGCCCGAACACAGGAACTGAATCTGGTCGTCTTATTCAAGTAGTGGGTCAGAAAATAATCGTTTATATCACTTTGATTACAATGATCTTTGAAGGGCTAGGACTCACCCAAATTCCAATTAATATAAAAGAGAAGGATTAAAAAAAATTAATAATTGGTAAATCTGCATTATTTGTTTAGGGCTTTTTTATTCACGCAATCGATATATTTGCCTTCATCCAGTAATTGTCCAATTTGATCGGCAGCCATTTGGGCCACATTGACTTGGGCTTCATTGGTAGATGCACCTAAGTGGGGGGTGCACACAACATTATCCAAAGCAATAAAGGGAATTGCATCCTTTTTAGCGGGTTCTGCAGAATAAACATCAATGCACGCCCCAGCAATATCCCCATTTACCAAAGCATCATAAAGATCTTGTTCATTCACAACTTCTCCCCGAGCACAATTTATAAGAACGGCAGATTTTTTCATAATTTCAAATTTCTCTTTGTTCAACATTCCGGTAGTTTCGGGAGTGGCGGGAATATGAAGCGATAAATAATCAACATCGGCGAGGAATTTATCCAGATCATCATAGAGTTCCACATATTCTAAACCGAGTTCATTCAACCGTTCTTGGGAAACATATTTATCGTAGGCGATGGTGCGCATGCCAAATACCTTGCATCGTTCCGCTACACCTGCTCCAATTCGACCAATTCCCAAAGTACCTAAGGTTTTACCCTTAATCTCGGTCCCTGCCAATTTCTTTTTGTCCCATCGACCGTCTTTCATTGAAGCATTGGCCATTGGAATATTACGGGCAAAAGAAAGCATCAACCCCATGGTTAATTCAACCACAGCATTTGTATTTCCTGTTGGTGTAATTAGAACTGCAATTCCCTTCTCATTGCATGCGTCGACATCGATATTATTGTACCCGGCCCCCGCACGAGCAATCACCTTCAAATTTTTAGCAGCTTGAACTACTTCTCGGGTGACCTTCGTTGCGCTTCGCACGATCATAGCATGATATTCAGGGATAAGTTGGATTAACTCTTCGACAGTATGTTTAGTATTCAAAACAACTTCAATATTCGGATATTTTGCAAAAGCCTTTAAGCCTTCATTGGAACAACTATCCGCGATTAAACATTTATATTTATCCATTATTTTCACCAGTTTTTTTCTCAGTGTGATAATCTATTTAATGGCTTCAAGCACTTCTGAAGCTACTTTCAACATTTTTTCGGTATCTTCCGCTGTAACCCATCCCATCGGAGCCATCCTGAAGTTTTTACCCTTAAGGGAGCCATAACCATTAACGATTTTATAGCCCCGGTCAAAGAGTTCTGAAACAAATTTTGCAGCATCTATATTTAAGTTGTTCTTAATAGCAACAACCGTCTGACTGTGATATCCCTCTGGACTAAATATTTCAAATCCATGGGAAATTGCCCAATTTCGAATTAGATCCGTTCGTTCCGTATGTTGTGCTGCAAATTTTTCAGGAGTTATTTCAACGATTTTGGCAGATACTTTCATCAACGCACGAATTTGGGGAATACTTGGTGTGATCGGATGCTCATCCTTCAAGCCTTTCTTGTGAATTGTTAAGAAATCTAAATAAAATCCACGATTCTTTACGGTTTTGGCTTTATCCAAAGCCCGTTGGGAAATCGAACAGAGAGATAATCCAGGAGGAATGCCAAAGCATTTTTGAACAGAAGCCACGGCAACATCGATACCCCAATCATCCACTTTCAACAAGGTACCCGCCATCCCTGATACGCAATCAACGCACAAAATTGCTCCGTATTCTTTTACAATGGGACCAATTATATCTATTGGATTCAAAACACCTGTAGATGTCTCATTAAAGGTAATAAACACCACTGGATACTTCTTCTCAGCCAACTTGGCCTTCACCATTTCCAGGGTGATGGCTTCTCCATACTCCACCTTCACCGCATCGAATTTTTTGCCATTCATTTCGGCAATCTTAATCCAGCGATCCCCAAAGGCTCCACACGAAAAGAATAATCCAGTATCTTCTTCAGATAACAGATTCCGAACACAAGCCTCCATTATACCACTTCCCGAGTTGGTAAATAGTAAAATATCATTCTTGGTATGGAGTATTTTTTGCATATTTTTGCGAATTGCAGCATGCATTTCACGGTAAGCAATCGAACGATGAGTATCGTTAGGCATTCCCATTTCACGTAGGACCCAATCAGGCACCTCTACAGGACCAGGAGTAAATAAGCGATAGTCAAGACCATCATCATTAAAATGTTTATTCATAATTATCATCCTCACTCTTTAATAGTTAGTGATCATGGTGAAGGAACATACTTTTTTATTAAAACCTTGCACTTTTCTTTGGGGTTAAATGTGGGAAATTACTCGAAAATTCACCTTCTTCAGAATACAAAATCATAAGGCTCTTATGCTCAAATGGAGAATACTACTTTGGGGATAAATCGATGGATTCAAATCTGAAACTTAACAATTTGGGAATCTGGTATGAAAAAAATAGCTCCAAGGAAATTGAACCTATCGCACTTTCGAAAATAATAAAGCCCGGATCGCGCATCTTCATCGGATCTGGCTGCAGTGAACCACAAGTCTTAACAAAACAATTGGTTACAAAACGATGGCGATACACCGATTGTGAAATCATCCACTTCCTTACGCTTTCGGATAATGATTTTTTTGATGAAAAAAACCCCAGTCTGTTCCGTCATCATGCTCTTTTCATCGGACCTAGTATTCGAGAGGCAGTAAATGAAGGAAAGGCCGATTATATCCCAATTTCCTTAAGTGACATCCCCCGTTTATTCAAGGAGGGGCGTATTCATGTTGATGTTGCTTTAATTCAAGTGAGTTTACCCGATAAATTTGGATTTTGTTCCCTTGGGATTAATGTGGATATTAACCGCACCATTTGTGAAGTGGCTAAAAAAGTAATTGTTCAAATTAATCCACAAATGCCGCGAACTATGGGAGACTCTTTTATCCACATGAAAAAAATCCATAATTTTGTCTATCATGATGCTCCCCTTATTGAATTCGAGTACCCTCCAATTGATGAGCGATCAGATAGAATTGGCCAATATATTGCCCGAATTATTGAAAATGGATCCACAATCCAATTTGGGATTGGCGCTATTCCTAATGCTGCCTTAAAATATTTGAAGGATAAAACCAATTTGGCAATTTATAGCGAAGTTCTATCCGATTCGGCAATTGATCTGATAGATTCCGATGTGGTTAATTGCTCCAAAAATCAATATCCTCATGTTATGACCTCTTTTGTGATGGGATCGCGCCGTCTCTATGATTTTGTGCATGAAAATCCCTTCATTGAGTTTCGTTCTACAGAATTTATCAATAATATCTTTAATATATCGAAAAATAATAAACAAGTATCCATCAACGCCGCCCTATCTGTATCTTTCACCGGGCAGGTAAATTCAGATAGTGTAGGTTTCAATTTTTATAGTGGAATCGGAGGACAAGCAGACTTTACGCGGGGAGCCGCTCTATCGAAGGGAGGAAAACCAATAATTTGCCTTCCCAGTACGACAAAAGATGGAACAATATCCCGTATTGTCGCCACCTTAGCACCTGGAGCGGGAGTCGTCATCCCGCGGGGAGATGTGCATTATGTCATTACGGAATACGGAGTAGCTTTTCTTCACGGAAAATCGATTCGGAACCGTGTTCTTCAAATGATTGGAATCGCACATCCAAAATTTCGCCAAGAATTACTCCAAAAGGCGATCGAGATGCACTATCTATACGAAGACCAACTACTTCCTACCACACAAGATGGAGTGGTTATAATATATCCAGAAAAATTTGAAAGTTGGTATAAAACCAAATCCATGGGACGTGTGTTTTTCCGTCCTATAAAACCGACAGATGAACGTCTCATGCAAGATCTTTACTATAACCTAAGCGATGACGATAGAGTTCTTCGGTTTTTTGCACCCAGAAAAACATTTCCACATAAAGAAACCCAACCAAAGGTAGTAGTAGATTATGAATCAACCTTTGTATTAGTGGGTATCCGAGGAGATGAGGAAGATCAAGAGATGATTGCAGCTGGGAGTTATTTCTTGGATCGAAATACGAACCTGGCAGAGATCGCATTTACAGTGCATGAAGAATGGAGAAGTCAAGGATTGACACGCTACATGGTCAATAGATTGATTGAAATTGCCCAAGAAAAAGGAGTGGCTGGATTTATGGGAGAAGTTCTCGGATCTAATGGCCCTATGATCCACATCATCAAAACTCTACCCTATCAAGTCGAATTCCACAACTATGGAGATAGTTTTGAATTCGGGTTTAAGTTTTCTTCCTTCAAAAAAATGTAATTTAATGTATTGGAAATGATAAAAGGTAAATGATTGAGGGAAATCGAAAGAAGATCGAAGAAAAATGAGAAATGAAAATTATCGGAAGTAATTTCTTTCTTTGAAATAGGTTTGTAAATCGTCCACCACGGCTTCAACGTTTATTCCATCTTTGGCATTGATGAGAATAACATCCTCTTTTGTGAGTTGGACTTTCGTTAGCAGATCTGCGATTTCTTCCTCGGTAGCAAAATCGATCTTATTCACTACAATTTTTACCGGAATTTCAAAATCATCAGCAAAATCCTCCCGAACCTCTTTGTATAAATTTATTTGACTTTCTACGTCATATCCAGAGGACGCAGTGGGATCAAACATGAAAAGTATGAGTGTTGCAATAGTAGTCAGTGCCAGAATTGCTTGTTTCTCGATAAAATTACGAGAGCGCATGGGTCGATCCAAAATTCCTGGAGTGTCAATTACTTGGAAGAATGTAGATCCTAAACTACCCTGATAACTTCCTATGAATATCTGCTTGGTGGTAAAGGGATATTCTGAAACCATTGGTTTAGCTGAGGATAATTGCCCTACAAGGGTTGATTTTCCAACATTGGGATAACCTGCGACCACAACGCTGGGAACATCCAATTTTACAGGTGGTACTTGTTGCAATTTAACCCGACATTCGTCCAAAAACACAAAGGTTGAATTTACTTGTCTCACCACAGAGGAACACCGTCCAAAAAATTCTGTCCGCTTCATTCCTGCTTGTCTGGAATTAATTTCTTGACCAACTTTCCGTCGATAATCTCTAAACAATCGGGTAAGAACAGGAATAATTCCGTTCAATCTCCCCAATGCTTTTCGGAGTTCATCATTATCGACTAATAAATGGCTCAATTTTCTATAAAAGGGGGGGAGTTCATCTAAATTGGGTACAGATTTAATCACTTTCGAAATTTTCTCAATAAGAACATTTACCGAATTCTCCATCCGTTTAATTTCTTTTCGTTTAACTTTTTCAATATTTGGGAGTGTTTTGGGAAGGGAGGGTGTTTTTGAAGAGGCTTTGGAAAAAGCAAAATCCAGCATTTCCTGAGCATTCCAAACGCGATAAAAATTCTCGAAAGGACTTTTCATAATGTGATCATGAAAAAGAATGCTTCATTTAAAAAAGACTTTTCGACTTAAAAAATCAAGGGAATTTGATTCCAAGGAAATTGAGTTAAAAAATTTCTAACACATACATTCAATGTATTCAATATTTGAATTACTCAACAGTATGGGTTTTCTTCAAGGTTGAAATCCCGGCGAGCTGATTACCAATTAGATCCTTAAGCCATTTTTTAATTTGCAGAAAATTGATAACAAGACCTTTTGTTTTTTCAGAGGGAAAGGTTTGATCTTGGGGGAAATTTAAGGCAGTATCCATCCACTTATGTAGGGCCAATTGAACTAAATCCGCTCCCTTTGAATTCTGAAACACAGGGATTAGAGCAGCTCGTTCACGGCATTCTCCAATTGCAAAATACACACGACGGCTCACTTCATTTGATAGGGCTAAATGCATTGCTTCATCAAGCTTTCTCTCAACTAAAATACATTTGGTTATTTGATCACGCAATTCTACAGATTTTTCCGAAAGTTGGGTTATATATTTGGTAAGATCAGTTCCTATTTGATTCATATGAGATTCTAAATTAGTCTCACTGCTCTCAAAAAGAGTGATTACCAACCCTTCTTCATGATTCAAAATACTTATGAATTGTTTCGCAGCGCTGTTGAATAATAGAGCAACATCTTTCAAATGATCGTTCCCGGGGTTTAACTTAATTGAAAAGCACCGAAAGGGCACATCGGAAGCCGAAAAATATCCCAATTCAAACATTTCCAATTTAGAAAGGGGAGAATAGGGCACTTTTAAAGACTTTGATGGCCAAACCTTATTAATTTTCATGAATTCTTGTAATAGACCCAATTTGATATCTCCAATTAGCGCGGTAATTATACAAGTATTTGTTCTTGACAAATAAAAAATTTTGTACAAGGGGGCAATTCCAAATTAGATCTAGGTTAGTTGCGCTGAAATTCCATAGTAGGTTTGGCAAAAAAGTGCAATTTTCTTTCGTGCTTTCAAAACTTGTATATCCCAGATAGGCATATAACAACTTAAGGGAAATCTTTCAGATTCCATACAATTTGAAGAAAGACGGAAGACAACTTCATGAAGAACGGCATCCATTGAACTAAATGAAGTATTCTGGAGAACTATTTCTTTTATATTATTTTTAGGATAAAATTTGTCCCGCTTTCGAAAAAATAGAGGGTTGGATAACCGAATACCATTTTCAGAAAATTCTAACCTCCAGTAGGGATTTATACTGAACCTGATTATAACATAAAACAGGGCTGCGAGACCTCCCACTAAATATTGGATCTTGGAATTGAAAAAATAAATTGTACAAAGTGTAATTGAAGTAGCGATTTGGAAAAAAACTAGCAAACTCAATCGCTTGGTAAATATTAATTGGGCCGGTGGAAGATTTCTCTCCTCTAACTCAGCCGACATGTGGGTTCTTTGACTCATTCTAATTATTTAGCACCAGCATATATCTAATAAAAAATTTCCATAGAAACCATCATTCACCTTATGGGTGCTTCTGATGGATAGCGATGCCATATTAATCTGTAGCGTGAATAATCATACTTGGCCTAATCTGTGGAGAAATTTTAAGATTTTCTAAGTTTCTAAGTATCATTCGTCCAATTGAGAAAATGCCTTATCTAAGCGAATAATAGCTTCAGATATATGAATAGGATCGACCCCAATCGCTGCATTCATCACAATATAGGAATCAATGGCTGCATCCATCATTTGATCTTTTGTTGTGCATGTTCCAAATTCAGATTGATGAATATTCACCACCCGTGGTCCAGTAACCCGCATATTATAGAGAAAACCCCCCAATTTTGTAATTTGATCTGAATTTAATTGAGAAAGGGTCATGGCGCAGGAAACGGGATTATTACAAGTAATTAATCGTTCGTGATGGGAATTTGCCAAGGAAAGCATTTGTTGGTCAAGAAGAAGCCGATTTTTTAGTTGTTCTTCCATTCTTTTTCGATAACCAGATTTTCCCATGCTTAGGAGTGAAACCAATAACTGTACAACGGGGGAAGCTGAGGCTCTCCCTGCATATGCTTGACTTATGGAAGTAATGATCTCCTCCCTTGGTGAAGTAATAACAGCACCACCCACGGGCGTCATGAAGCATTTATCCGTGCTTTGGATGATGGCATCAAC
Organism: Promethearchaeota archaeon; assembly: GCA_018238965.1. Lineage (GTDB taxonomy): Archaea > Asgardarchaeota > Lokiarchaeia > Sigyniarchaeales > Promethearchaeaceae > Harpocratesius. The sequence goes on along the minus strand of JABCSI010000004.1, from coordinate 2,172 downwards.
CCTACCGGCATCGATCGCCTTTCGTATAAGCGTGGATATCTTCTTTGATTGAATTCCATAGGCATTGTTAATTATATGGATGAGATTGTGCTCTTGGGCAAATTTTGCTATCTGTTTCAGATTATCGGGCACCCTTGGAGCAAAAAATGCCGAATTTGAAACGATCGCCGAGACCGAATTTCGACGGGACTCGTAAACCTGCTGTAGATCCTCGATATCTACAAAGACACCCTCCTCGGCATAATGATTCCTTCCGAATTTGCCCGGAATAGTTTGGATTTGCCCGCCTATGAACTCAATGCCCTTGTGGGGGGAGTTATGATCAACCTGAGTCATTAAAATATCCGGATGCCTATGAATATCCACGCCAAAATGATTTAAGCATCCCCGAAGAGCCAAGGCAATGCTCATCCCGGTTCCCATTGGAACAGTCAATGCGCCTTTAAGATTTGGAATCCCCACCGAGGTAATCAGGGAAAGAACCAGTTTGTTGGTTAAATTTTGCATCAAGGAGGCGCCAGCGGCTTTAGGTTGTGCCGCTGTTAAATTACCACTTCTCCCTACACCGTGGCAGAAATTGGCGCATAAATCACCCAAATATGGGGTGGCAATTCTTCCCTCTCTCTCTCCAATGCGAATTGATCCTGGGTCTTTATCCGAATCGAGGTAATTTAACAATGTCAGTAGTTGCTTAATTTTGGGTTCGTCCCACGGATCTTCGGGAAGAGAACGTTGATCTAAAATGTTGGTGATGAATTTCCAATGTGCCTGAAATCCTATGCTTGACCGACTTAGCATGTGGTCAGGAACCCCGAGATGAGCGAATTTCTTAAAAAAGTTTTTATCCCACATTTTTTTTAACGCCATTGTAGACTATCCAACAAAAAATATAAAGCTAAACTAGGTTTTGCCTTTGTAAACTATTCAGCAAAAATATAAAGCTGATCTGACTTTATTTATATAAGAACTATGAGCAACCGATCAGAGAATCCTAAGTTTTGGAAGAAGAGGATCAATAAACGAGCCGCAAAGAAGGATTCCGTCAAATTTCACGCATCTCTCGATAAAAATACGAGCCTAAGCTATTATAAAAGAGATGGCGGGCTGTATCTAATCATCAAAAGAGACTTAGCAGAATACGATCTGAGTGTTTTTCCGAGTGAAGCCCCGGTGATAAATCAATTTCTGAAAAATCCCGACCCCTTTGAATCCATGCTTGCCGATATCAAGATCATTGAGAAGGAAATCGAGCCTTTAAACTTCGCTGTGCAGACCACCTTCGGGGAGAATAAAGAGATCTCCTTAGTCTCGGTTAAAATCGCAGTTGGTTCCGGGGAAAACGATTATGTAACGATAGACGAGTCGGATTTGTATTCTCTTGACGTGGAGCCCACCATGGGTGGTTTACTCGATTTTATCTCCGCAAATGACAGTGTGATCGGAATCTGCGACCGCATTTTCGACCACGAACGGGGAAATATCATCCTGTTGGAAGCCAAAATTCGTGAGCCGGGCATCGGCATTTCCAGTATTGAGTTTAAGCTAATGAGCTCACTCCAGCAGCGGGGCCTCTATATGCAGAAGAACATGCGCTACACTGGGCTCCAACTCTACACCATCATCAAGGCCGAATCGATCAACGATGAGCTGCTCAGTTTCCTCAAGGCAATCGACATCGACTGGGAAATCATCTTCGTGCGTCGGGATCTAAGTTTAGATGATTGGTTAGAAATCGAGTGCGAAAAGAACTCCATCAACCTCAAGGGTTATCTGTCCTCCAAGTTTGAAGTGCTGGGCTTCTTTGACGTGAACAATATAACCCGCACTGCGATAATCAACCAGCTGAACTTCAAGATCGTGATTCGGATGTCGGAACTCCTCGATCGCATCAAGGCCCAGCGCATCGAAACCTCGGAGGGCGTGAAAACTGCCCTGCGCGACCTGCTCGTCGAGCACCGCATGTATCTGCCCCTGGTGGCGCCGCTGTTTCTGTTGGCTCTGCTGGGCACTCGTCTGGCCACCGGGCGCCGAATCGCGCTGGCCGGGACCGTTGTGGCGCTGATGGGGGTGACGGCGGCGCGCAACGCCGATTACGCCAGCGAACTGTCCCTGTGGGGGGAGGCGACACGATCGACACTCAACGCGCGGCGGTTCTACAACCTGCAACTGGAG
>JABCSI010000307.1 GCA_018238965.1 Promethearchaeota archaeon | reverse complement strand
TGTATTCAGCAAATGATTCACAGTACGCCAAGTTTGAAAACCCACATCTTGGGGAAGATAACCCAGATATTGATATATTTCGTTCTGAGATTTTGAAAGTGGATGACCATAGAGATTGATGGCACCTTCAAATTGACGGATAAGTCCCACAATAATTTTCATTGTCGTGGTTTTTCCAGCGCCGTTCGGTCCAATATAGCCGAGAATTTCTCCTTTTCTTAGGGTAAAATTTATATCGTTAAGAGCAAAAAAATCCCCGAATTGCTTGGTAATATTACGTAATTCCAGCAAATTTTCATCTGTATGGGGTTTTTCTGAAGGATTGGTTGATAGGGGTGTTGACATTATAAGCGAAGTTCTCTCCTAAGAAGAACAATTTTTGGTATAATTTAAGTTAAGATAAAAGTTAATTTTATAAATTTTTAACTTAAATTGATAGTTATGCGAAAAATTGTGTTATATATTGCTTCAAGCCTAGATGGTTATATTGCGAGAAAGAATGGTGGAGTCGATTGGTTGGATGATTTTAATGATACTGGGGAAGATTATGGTTATTATAAATTCTACGATTCAATTGATGTAACACTTATGGGGAATAAAACTTACAAAACATCAATTAGTCTTGGCGATTTTCCATATAAAGATAAAAAAAATTATGTGTTTACAAAGCAAAACATAATTCCTCAAGCAGATTATGTTGAATTTATTAATAAAAATATTGAAGTATTTGCAACAGACTTAAAGACTCAGAAAGGAAAGGATATTTGGCTTATTGGAGGTACACAAATTAATGAATTATTCTTTAATAATGAATTAATTGATGAATTGATTCTTTCGGTTATGCCAGTGACATTAGGTAATGGAATTCCTTTGTTCACCGAAAATGTAAAACAATTAAAATTTAGATTAAATAACGAGAAATCTTATGAAAATGGAGTTGTGCAGCTTCATTATTCCATAATATAATCCTATCTTCAATGTGGAGTTTCGACGCTCGGTAGAATAACAATTTAAATTCAAAAAATTATTCCAATTTTTCTTAAGTTTCGGATTTTAAAAAGACTTCCACAATATCTCCGTCCATAAGTTCATGATCTATGCCCACCCTCTGGCCATCGAATTCGACAGATTTCCCCCAGACCATGGCATAATCGAAATTACTAAAGAAGTCTTTATGAATTTTTCGGGCAATTTTCCCTACCGTAGAACCCTTTTGGAAAACCATCGGAGTGTCTAAATCGGGTTTGTAGTGGTGGCGTTTCGTATATATTTTCATAACTTCAAGCAGATCATATAAGTCCTCTTTTAAGTCTTCCAGCGATTTCTCATTCTTAATGGTGATTGGGAGAATTTCATAGGCACTAAAGGATTTCAAGAGTTCGTAATAATCTTTGGAGTACGATAAATCTCCCTTCGTAGCGATAATCTTAATCGGAACAACTGGGTCCCCGTCCATGATAATTTCGGCTTTTTGTAATTGCCCCAAGAGAAAATCGTATTGGGCCTTCACTTCGGACGATAACTCGATCACCATCAATATCGCATCGGAAGTCCTCGAAACCCGAATGATTTGCTTGTTGATTTTCCAATCATCATTATAGTAGACAAACCCGGGCAGATCGATCAACTGAATCTGAACACCATCATACATACACGTTCCCCCCAGGGCAGATGTTGTGGTTGTGGAAAAATTCCCCGTTTTGGACTTTGAATTTGTAATGGCATTCATTAACGTGCTTTTCCCCACATTCGTCATTCCAAATAATGCGATGCGGGCGTCCCCCGATCTTTTAATAGCGAAGGGATCATACTCTCGTTTTTTTCCTTTCTTCTTACTTTCAATTTCTTGAATCATACCTTCGAGAGTCTTAATATATTCCTTAAAGCACCCTGCTTGGTCATAACCCCGGGATTTAATATCATTAATTATCTCTCGAATTATTTGTACTAAGTCACTGCCGGATTTTTCGTTGGTTAGTCGAATGAAGTCGTAATGATAACTTTTCAATTTGCGGGGATAAAACGAGAGATTCTCGGGCATGATGCTCAAATATGAATAAGGAACAATCAATTTAAGGGATTACGATCTGTAAATATCAAGAAGTTTTACTGGTGTTCCGCTTGGTGGAAATTCTTCTCCAATGATATCATGAGAAAATGCTGAGAAGGGAGGGAAAAAATGGATAATATATTCATTTCTTATCCCATTTTTTCAAATTTTTTTCTACTTAGTAATTGTTTAAAATGTTTCGATTATTCCACTATTGTTTATACGTAATTAAATATTCTTCTCTTTTATCTTAATAAAGACTAATTTTCATTGGTTAGAAAATAGAAAAAAAATACATCGGTCGCTTATCAGACCGTCAGGGATTTCATGGTAAGGTTTTCAAGTTTGTTTTTCTTGGGCTCCTTTTCGAAAGTTCATTGAAAGAAAGATCATTCCCGTTCCAAATAAACCAACTCCTGCAGAAACACCGAAAAAGGTGATTGCTGGAACCATTATACCTGCAACAAATAATCCGACCCCAATTATCGCATGAGCAGCGCCCGTTAGAATGGTTGCCAATCTAAATTTGGTAGAGATGGGTACATCGATATGGATCACCCTTCCACTTGAGCCATCTATGAATGCAGTATATTTTTTTTTGTTGTATGTAAATTTGAATTCAAAAACGGGAAAATGGATATAGAAGACATCTTGTTCCTCTACATTATCATTACGATTTGTAATCGAAACAACTTCCTTTCTCATTTCACCTGCTTGGCGGTTGAGAACACTATTAAACATCCATTTTTTAGCTTCTTCAAATTCATAAACCGAGTCAATAACCTTTCCTCCCAATTCTTTTACGTGAGTAATGTCAAAGTATTCTTTCCCAGTTGTGGTTACTGTATAATTTCGAAGGTATTTCGGTATATTTTTTTCACTTAGAGCCATCAATGGTATTTGATATTCGCGATGAATTTTTCCTTTTTCTTCACGCTTGTAATACCAAACATACTCATACCATCCTGGACGATCATGAGCTGGGTGAGAAAACTTTGGCCAATTATCTAACCCTACATAAGAACTCGATGCTTTATACTCTCCAACCCAAATGGGATAAAATTTTAATTCTCGACTGGTGATCATTGCGCTGGTTTCAAAATCTTGAGGCGCGCCCGGAATTTTTTTAATCCAATCTTCCATTAAGGATTGGGCTTCTTGACCATTGTAGTGGCAACGAATAATGTAGTGATCTTTTATTATATAGGTTTTTTTTGCTTCATCTGTCAATTTTTCTCCCGTGATATTGGTTCCATCAGGACCTAGCATCTGAGAAACTTGGATAGCTGTCCCGCAAAAGTCACATGTATGGATGGGACTTGGGGGTACTTCAAGATCTGCTGCACAATGTGGACAAACTATTTTTACCATTTTATTTACCTCCTCTTAGCGCCTTTTTGGCGGCTTTTAATGATACACGTCGATCCTTTTTGATTTCTTTCATGGATGATTTTTCCAGCTGCATTTTGAATGCTTTTCGGATGGGAAGAACACTACAACCAATACCTATTATTCCTAATATTATCAATATTATGCCTATCGCAGCAGTGTCTTCCACACCTGACAAATTAATTCCAACAGTTCCCAAAATCGCTGAAACCAAAATCAATACTATCCCCAAAGCATAATTAATAATCCTTTGTTTCATGGTGATTGGCACTTCGCCCTTGACCACCTTTCCAGAATCTCCAGCGACCGATACCTTATAGACCTTATCATTAAGTCGGTAGCGAACAGACCATAAAGGGGCATGTACATAAAGCGGGTTTTGCACTGTGATTTCAGAGTCACATCGAACCAACTTATGGAGCCTTGAAGCAGCCATTGCCCGATTTTTATTTTCAATATCACCATATGCTTCCATTTGAGCTTCATGGGGTTCCACTTCTGCATTTATAAATTCTGAATTAGCATCTTTGACTATATTAAAATCAAAATCCACCACATTTTCAAGGAAGAGGGTCGAATTAAATTCAGAAAACCCATAAAAAGCAGTATGTTTGCGAGCCATAACATTCTGGTTACCATTTCTGGAAAAATTTCCACTCCTATCTCGCCAGACGGTCACTTGATACGCTTCTTGGTATGTTTCCGTTTTAGTATTTCCATTAGAATCTGTTACAGTCCTTGTCTTAGTCCGATATCTTGTAACAGAACCCCTTTCCACTCCGTAATATTCTGTATGCGATTTAAACGGGACTATCCAATATGGTATGTAATTAGCCTTGACTTCATCAATGGAAATGGAATTAATATCTGTTCTATTTTTTTTTAAAAATTCAACGACGTTTGCACGGACTTCTTTCTGAGACTTTGTTGGAATCATTTTATGCCCGGCTACTTTCGTAAAATTCACATCATATGTTTCTCCACAATATTCGCAAGTAATCACGATATTTTCTGGAGAAAGTTTCAAGACAGCCCCGCAAGTTGAGCAATTTTTTGTAAGCTTACTTTCTGTCAAAATTATTCACCTATAATGCTTCATAAGAAAAATTAAAGTCAATTATTTGAATATAAAAAAAAAGGTAGAAAATATTTATTGTTTGGTACCGCATTTCTCGCAAAAATG
>JABCSI010000060.1 GCA_018238965.1 Promethearchaeota archaeon | reverse complement strand
TGTGGGGCTTTCCTTCATAACCATCTCGTTTTTTACGACCGAGTATTGTATCTGGGCGAGTGGCTCCAATTTCGGTAAGTTTTGGATATTTTTTAATTTCAATCCGCCATCCCTGATCCTCAACCAAATGCCAGTGGAATCGATTGATCTTCAGCAAAGCCAAAACATCCAAGAGTTTGAGAACAATTTCTTTTCCAAAAAAGTGTCTTCCCTCATCCAACATAAATCCTCGCCAAGAAAATCGAGGAGAGTCGATTATTTTCACGCAAGGAATAGTTTCCCCATATATAACCGCTAATTGGCAAAGAGATTGAATTCCATAGAAGATCCCCGTTTGTGTTGGGGCACGAATATTAACCCCCAAGGGAGTTATGTCAAGTTCATAATCCTCACTGGTCTTTTTTGGAAGGAGGGGGTCAATTTCTAGAAATATTGTGGGAACATGTGTTATGGTGGTGGGTTTTTCACGAGTATTATCATGTGTATTTTCAAGAGAATCAATGATTCGCAGTTCCGGTTTGTGATTGTGATGATTTTCGAGAAATTTCTGCAAAAATATTGCTTCAGCTTCACAAATATCAGAGGAAACAATTTCACCTACAGATTTTAAAGAAAGAGGACCATTTAGTAAGATTGTGGACGAAGGCTTTGGAATCAAAGAAAGACTCATTGATACTCTATTGTTGAATTTTCTGTAAAAATATTGTCTAAGTTCGATTATTGAGAAGTGAAAAACAAAAATTATGAAAAAAGTTTATCCAAGTCATCCAACTCATTTAAACTATGAATAATTCGATAAGGTTGAGTCGTAGACGGTTTTCTTGAGGATTGGGAAAGAGAAGAATCAAGGTTAGGATTGTGATTATAATCGTAAATCCAAGGTTGATCCTCGGATGTATTTCGATTGAGAAGAATGGGGACCATCCCCGCATTAAGAGCACCTTGCACATCATAGTCAGGGGAGTCTCCAACATAAAGGCTTTCTCCGGGAATTAGATTGGGATTATCAATAATTAAGTTTGTTTCCCTAAAAGCATGGTGGAAGATGGAAGGATCGGGTTTGTCTATTCCGATTTCGCCAGAAATAACAATTACTTTGAAGAATTTTGTCAGTTGATGAACACGTAAAAGCTCGTATATATACGACGGATGATCAAAATTGGTAATTAAACCTAAAATATAGGAAGATTGAAGTCGTTGGAGCAATGGTCGCGCTTCGGGATCAAGGTGCATGTACTCTCCCCATGAATTAATTGTATTACTTGCAATTTTTGAGAATTCAGACTTCGGAATGGCCAAATTACATCGGGAAGCCAAATATTCGAGACGGGCTTCATATTTTGTGGTGGGATTTGACGGAGAGGGTTTAAAAGAAAATGAGGGATCGAAAAAACCATCGCACATGGAACTGAACTCTGCCCGTGAAAGATGAAGGCCATGGGAGACAAATGATTCAAAAAGGGTGGAAAACCAATCATTCCAAGCCTGCTCATTGTTGCTGGATTTGAATAATGTCCCGTTTAAATCGAAGAATATCCCCCGAATTGAGTGTTTGGAGGCGATAGGGTCTGTCAAGGCAGGAAATTTAGTTTTATCCATTAGCAATTCTCCGTGATAAAGATATACAAAATAATGATTCTCTCCTTTTCAACCATGGGAAAAAGAAAAACAGATCTTTGGAGGGGGAAACAAATCATTTATTATGTTTCCGAGAAAAAGTAGGTACATGAAAATTGCAATTGTGGGATCCGGAATCGGAGGACTTATCGCTGCAGCATATTTCGCCACTAATGGTCATGATGTTCATATTTTTGAGCAATATCATCGACTAGGAGGTGTATTGGCCCCGTATGAGAGCAAGGGATATAAATGGGATTTGGGACAACTTCTAATCGAAGGACTGGGTCAAGGGGAACCCTCAGGTGATGTTTTACAGGAACTCGGAGTTTTTAAAAAGGGATTTTCGGTTCTGAAGGATGATCGGCGCTATGTTTTCCCCGATTTTTCAATCGATAAACCCGAGGAATATCAAGGACCCCGCTGGCGAATTGAGAAATTGAAGGAATTATTTCCCGAAGATGCGAAAGGTCTTGATAAATATTACAAGTACTATACCCGCTTGATTGAACTTCTCACCATCGGTTATCGATTAGGTTGGAGCAAAGGTTTGAAAGCCTTCTTATGGAAAGTTGTCCTTTATGCTAAGCTCCTTCCCCTTATCCCAAAAAGTAAATGGTCTGCGAAAAGGATGATGGATTATTTCTTCACTTCAAAAAAACTCAAATGCGTGTTTATCTCAATTTTGGCTGATTTCTTTACCCAACCCAGCAATTTTCTCGGTTTAGGGGTTTTTGCCTTAAATCCTGAGCCATCGTTTGATAAACGGATGCCTGCACATATAAATCGCTTAGCTCAACAATTCTATCATTATAGTATTCCGGGGGGTATTTCCATGATGGTTGATGCCTTGGAAAAAGTAATCACAGACTCAGGGGGAAAAATCCATCTTAATTCATTAGTTACGCAAATTCACGTTAAGGATAACAGCGCGACGGGTATTACAATTAATGAAGCGGACAATCTAGATTTCGATTTGGTTATTGCAAATGGGGGAGCGAGGGAAATCTTCTACGATGTTATCAGCCGTGATTACCTAACTCCAGAATTTATTGAGCACTTAGACACACTTCCTTTAATGGATGGAGTCTTTATGGTTCATCTTGGGCTAGATTACGATCCTTCTCCGCTCACAGGTGGTGTTTGCACATACTATTACAATACTTATGATTTTGAAGATGGTATCGCTTTAGCTAAAGCGGGAGAGTATCACGGCGGGAAAGAAGGATTTGTCACCCATGTCCCCACAACACATACTCCAAGTATGGCCCCCGCTAATCACTACGCTATGACGGTATATACTATTTGTCCCGACATTCTCCAAGAAGGATCTTGGGAAAGCGTTAAAGAAAGATATACTGATGTTTTAATAGCATATTTGGAAGAAAAAGTCCCGGGCATATCTGAGCACATAGTGATGCGAACCGTGATGACACCGGATGATTTTAAACAGAGATTACATGTGAAGCATTTTGCTTTTGGAGGGTTAGCACCCGAGATTGGAAAATCAGGGATCCCATTTATAACATGTATCGAAAACCTCTATTACGTGGGCGCCCAAAGCCAAACCGGGGGAGGAATCAACCGTATTATCACGGAAACTGCAAATTTAACTAAAAAATTGTTAGAGAATTTGCAATAGAGAGCCGAACTAGTAGTTACAGAATACGAACAAGAACAAGGACAAGAAGAGGATAAAGTGAAAAAATAGGCAGCATAATCAATCAAATAGTTTTGGCAACAAAAATGTGAAAATGAATAGTTAATCGGTTAATATCCATCAGCTATTATTTTATTATGAATAAAAAAAAAGTTAGTAACATACTTCTGAGTATTTGCAATACTTATCTCCATTTTTGGGGACCAGAGGTAAAATTAGTTCTAAAATTTAGTTAAATTTTGGTGAAAATAATTATGTCTACTGATGAAATTGTACAAGATAATCTAACTAAGCCCCCCGCCAAAGGAGGTTTTGGTGAGTTCCTAGAACGCACTTTTAAATTGAAGGAAAATAATACAAAAGTGAAAACTGAGGTGTTGGCCGGAATTACTACCTTTATGACAATGGCTTATATTATTGTGGTGAATCCCGAGACTTTGACTGCTGTTTACGAATTTGGTTCGGAAGAACAAGCAAATATGTTTAAAGCATTTCTGTTTTCGACAGTTTTAATATCTGCGGTTATGAGCATCGCAATGGGTTTGATCTCCAATAATCCTTACGCGGTCGCCCCGGGCATGGGTTTAAATGCGTATATTGCCTTTGGATTATATAATCCCGAGACTTTCGGTTATGATCAAATATTTGGGGCAATAATTGTTGCCGGTGCCCTGCTTACCATAATGTCTTTTACCCCAATTAGTCAAGGGGTTCTGAAGGCAATACCAAAATCAATACGTTTTGGATTAGCTGCTGGAATTGGCTTGTTCTTAACTTTACTCGGTTTAGAACATGGTGGTGTAGTCGTAACAGGAATGGCTCCTATTATGATTCCTGGTCTTGGAGCATTGTTAGATCCAGAAGGTGTTCCAAAATTAGCTGGGATTGCAGTTACACTCGGCCCGCTAAGTTTGTCCATGGGATTGTTCTTTATTGGTTTAATTATCACCAGCGTGTTGATGACCAAAAAAGTACCAGGTGCATTTTTAATAGGAATTGTGTCAACAACCTTAATCGGTGTAATTTTCTCAATCGCCGGAATAGGCGAATCACTAGATACATCGTTTGAACCAATTGCGTTTGGTGAAGGCATAATTGCGCTCCCACGAACGGATACCTTCTTCAATTTTAGCTTCGTAGGTATATTTCAGCCAGCATTACTTATTTCCATATTTACCCTGGCTTTTACAGACCTGTTTGATAGTGTTTCAACCTTTTTAGGGGTCTCTGAAGTCGGAGGTTTACTCGATGATGAGGGAAATCCAAAAAATTTCAAGAAAACATTAATTGCAGACAGCATGACCACTATGATGTCAGGATTCTTTGGTGTCTCCGATGCCACAACCTATATCGAAAGTGCTGCCGGTGTTGAGCAAGGCGGACGAACCGGATTGACAGCAGTAATTACTGGATTATGTTTCATCCCATTCATGTTCTTTAGTCCATTATTGGCCGCTATTCCACCTTATGCAACCGCACCCGTTCTAGTTTTATTGGGTGTGTTGATGTTCAAACCTTTAGCTGGTCTGGATTGGGATAATTATGAAGAGGCAATTCCCGCATTTTTGGCGGCAACCTTAATTCCATTTACATATTCGATAACTAATGGAATTGTGTTTAGTATCATTGTCTATGTGTTCCTAAAAGTACTGGTTGGCAAAATTAAAGAGATAAATGCTTGGTTATGGGTTACTTTTGTGTTCTCTTGGTTTGCTTTGCTTGCTCCATTAATCCAGTTATAAGAATACATAGAGTTCCACAAGTGGAACAAACTTTTTTTAATTCTTTTCTAAGCAGCATTAAATCCCTATTATTTTCCAAAGCAGAAAACATAGAAACACCTTTAAGATCCAATTGATAACTCTAAATTATCGATTTCGGTTAGTATATTATATGGATACCCCTAACAAATTATCCCCTAACAAATTATCCCCTAACAAATTATTCCCTAACGGATTCTCCCAAAATAAATTAAAAACCGCTTTTGTATTCTCGGGTGGAAGCTCACTCGGAGCAATGGAAGTGGGCATGTTGAAGGCTTTAGTGGAAGCGGGAGTTACTCCCGATTTTGTGGTAGGGACTAGTGTTGGTGCGCTGAATGCAACGTATTTCGCATTTCACCCTAATCTGGAAGGGGTATTAGAACTCGAGAAAATTTGGTTATCCATTCGTTCTCGCCAGATTTTTCCCGTATCGGCTAAAAATAGTGTTAAGGGTTTACTTCAAAGGCAAAACTATTTAGTTGACCCCGAAGGATTGATATCTTTGTTAGAGCGAATTCTACCTACAACTGAATTAAGTTCCACCCGTATACCAGCTTATATTGTTGCAACTGATGTAAATACGGGAGAAGAGATAGTTTTTTCCGAAGGAGATGCAATCCCTATCTTGACGGCAAGTGCAGCAATTCCGATCATTTATCCACCCGTAAATATTGACCATCACGAATTGATTGATGGTGGAGTTGTAAATAATACCCCAATATCAACGGCTGTGCGATTGGGGGCAAAACGCGTTATTATCTTACCAACGGGTTATACCTGTGATCGAAGAAGTACGCCAAAATCACTTTTGGAAATGGCCTTAACAACATTCTCTTACATGCAGTATAAGAAAATGGCGACAGATTTCGATTTATTTAAGAATCAAGTGACATTGCGCTTGGTTCCCACATTGTGCCCCCTCACTGTTTCATCCCACGATTTTTCCCATTCAGAAGAATTAATTCAACGGTCCTATGAACAAACTCAAAATTGGCTGAAGCGGGGATCGCTGGAACATGAAGATTTACCGATAATAATGCATTTTCACAGCCATTAATTAAGTAAACAAAATCAAATGTTCAGGAAACAAAGTGTTTTGCGTACAATTTCAATAAATTATATGGAATGGCCCCTAGAACTTTTAATATAGAACTAGAGGATATGTTAGAATATAATGGATTCAAACACCGAAGTAAATTCCAAAGTTGTTTCAGATTCTTCTCAGAGTTTTAACATGTATTTACAATTTTGGGCCGGTCAAATCTTTTCTTTGCTTGGGTCCGCAGTGGTTATGTTTGCTATTATTTGGGAACTTTCGGAAATGATCTTTATGGGATGTGGAATCCTCTCAATCATTGCGTCTTCAATTGCAATATTTGGAAAAAATTTTCACACAATTCTTTCTAAAGGTGAGGAACAAGCCAACAAAACAGAAACACCAGAAGAGCAAGAACAAATAATTCCTCCCAATTGAATCTGGGTAAATTTCAAAAGAAAAATTATTAATGGAAGTAAATGGAAATAATTATTATGTCGAATTGGCCCCAATTATGTGTACGGTGCGGAGAACAAAATCAGGATCTACTATCGGAGCAGAAATTCCGTTGGCAATACATGATGACTCTATCTCTATTTCTATCTCAATCTCAACCTAAATCTCAAGATCTGCCCCAAAGTAAATTGGAGGCCCAAGAAATTCGTGCAAATATCTGTCAAGTTTGTCTCCGTATCGGCCGAATTCGATGGACGAGTACTTTTTTATTCTCTCTGTTGGGAACAATACTTGGTTTCCTGTTGGTGTTTGGAGCTTTCGGAGACATTATTTTCGAAGGGCTAATCCTTCTATTGCCCTCGCTTGGGATAATGATATTCACTTTGCTGATGCGTAGGCAAGTTTCACGCTACTATGCCCACTTCTACTATGCCAATGGGTGGATTCGTGGATTTTTCCGGAGTGATGACTATAAGAAGGCATTTGATGCAAGTTTCCCAGATGGAATTTATATAAGAAAATAAGGATAAATTACCGCTTACATCTTTAGATTCTAGATTTTTGATTATCTTTTTTGTGCTTCTTTCTGGTGTTAGTTGTATGTTCTAAAAAATCTGTCTTTGGATGAGAATACTTTTAATATTTTACCCGAAATCTTAAAATGGTTCCTTAATTCAACTCAATATGGATTCCTACGAAATTTTGCCTGATCTCCCGATCATTTCCAATGGCGAATTCAGCCGTTATTTTTTGGATATGCAATCAAAAAATTCTATAAAAACCTTCAAAGACGCTTGCTTATACGTGCATCGAATTCCATACGGCTACAATTCCGATAGAGAAGACAAATGGATCCTTTTCAAGGAAAACATGGGATCATGCACCACCAAGCATGGGGTTATCGCGACACTTGCTGAGGAATTAGGAATCCCACTTCAAAAGCATGTGGGGATCTATAAATTTAATGAAGAGATCTGCACAGGGGCAGGAAAAATTATTGAAAAATATCAAATCCCCTATGTCCCGATGACGCATTGCTTTTTGACATTTGGGAATTATCAATTTGATTTAACCGAGGGAAATCACAATGGAAAAAACCAGCCCATTAATGATTTCATTCATGAAGAAGAGGTAATTCCCTTTATCACAGATAAGGACGAGTATCTTTTATTCAAACGGATATTACGGGAAAATGTCATGCACACCAGTGAGATGCGGGGAATCCTCGAAAAAACCATATTGAAAGCGCGGGAAGAAGCTATTCACCTATTGCATGCAAAAGTGGAATAAAAAATCGAGAAAAAAAGAAGATTAAGGAACAATATCTACACACGTTTTTTCATACGCAGGAGCAGAGATATTACCGCGATTGCGGAAATTGCCCCAATTAATTGCCCTGAAAAGCCTGGAATCATTCCAAAAAGGTTATCTTGCAGATTTCGCTCTCCTCCAACCTCACCCTCAGCGATCTGATCTTTAGTAGGAGGTTCAAGTCCTTCCTTGGTGAAAAATTGGGAAAATGAGATCGAGACCGTTTCTCCACTAAGATCTAGCGTTTCGGGGAAATATTCCATGTCAAAACCTACCGTGAAATCAACATACAATGCAACCGACGCCAACACCATGTTTTTATCGTACTCAATTGCCATAGAGATGTAGGCAGAAGAGCTATCATAATCAACACCCATGTATGTCAACCATTCTTCAAATTCAGTCTGCATATCATTTGAGTCACTCCAACCAAATAAATCTTCTAAATCGTTGAAATCTAAAGCATTTACCGACCAAGTGGCTGCGATGGATTGTTTATCTACATTGAACGAGGTGATTCCGAACATATTAATTAACTCATCAATGCTAAATGACAAATCGGGACGAATAGAATAAATCTCTTCCTCTTCGATACGTTGCTCTTCAAGGGCTTGTGCATATCCGTAGGCAGCTACCCCAAAGTCATAGTATTCTTCGAAACTAAACTCTTTTGGGTAACATAATGGTGCAAATGACGTAAATTGATTAATATAATAATTTGCATAATCCATATCATAATAATAATAATAATAATCATCAAAGGTAAATGGAAAGAAATTTTCCATGGGAAGGTCGGGAAATGGATCACCATTATCTAATTCATCTATATTATCTAATCCAAAGTATTCCGTTGAATTATATATGTAATAATTGGAGACAAACGTCAAATCGGAGAATTCTTCCTCATCGAGACCGCGAAGGTCGTTAACATAAGAATCCATTTCATCTTCAAAATCATCAAATGCATCGGGATCCAAGAAAGGTTCCAAAATTGATTCCCAATCTTCATATTGATCAGCAAGGTAATCTGAAGGAAGTTGCCAAACACCATCCTGACCCATTCGCAATGAGCCAACGATATAATCTCTACTCATTTCTCCTTCTTGTAAATCAATATTATATAAATCATCAATGATAATCTGAAAATCATGACTATTTGATATGAATGATGAGAAATTTTGTATCATTCCTTCCATGGTAAAATCGTTAGAAAGCATATCATCGTAACCCATATCATACAGAGAATCATCAATGAAATCTTCGACTTCATAGTAAAAATTGTCGCTGGCAAAGAATTCGAAATTGGTTGTGGCGGTATAGATTAATTCATCCTCAGTTTCAACTCCATATTCATAAGCAACATCTCCGTAAGGGCTAAAGGTTTCTACGGTTAGTTCATATTCTATTTCACCCAACATATTGGATGCATACACCTGAATATATACAGTTGCATCCTCATCAAGAGATGCAGAAGCTATACCACTGGTTTCATCCCTATAACCATAAATATAATCAGAACCAATAGTATAATAATCATTATAGTAATTATCAACCTCACGATACAGTCGAAGATAAACATAATAATCCGTATTAAAAAAATCAGTTAATTCCAAAGTTACCTTTACAGCTCTGTCTGCTGAAATTTCCAATTGAAACCAATCATAATCAGATTCGAGAAGAGTTAAGTCTTCATAGGTTCCTTCCCCAATTTGAGCTGCATTAGAGCTATCTTCATTAGGTTCATAGCTATCGGGAGTTATAGTCTCTAAAGAAATTTCCATTCGATAGGTCAATTCTAAATCTATATCGTAGGGATACAGCCGGATATAGTAAACCTCATCATAAGATGAATAGGCAGAAACATACGTCGAATTGTCTTCATTTTCGGGATGACAATAAACATTATCACTATCAATCCAAGAACCATATTCATTATATAATACAATTTGGATTTCATCATAATCCGAAGAATCTGTTGCTTCTACTAAAACAATAATCATTTTGTCAGCGGGGACTTCAATTACAAACCAATCTTCATCATAATCATCCAAAACTAAATCCGAATATGTGCCGGCAGAAATTACTGCAGCTTCACTTTGATAATCATTTGATTCATAAGCATCGTTAACGGGCATTAATGCTTGCCCGGTAATTGGAAGAATAAAACTTCCAATCAATAACCCGAATAGGGAATAAAATAATAATTTATTTTGCAGTTTTGACATTTGATCTACTCCTTCAAAAAAGTCAATTATATATTCACCTTTAGATTAATAAAATTTACTCATATTTGTCAGAATTTTAAAAACGAAAAAATATTGACTATAACTTATTTGAAAATAGCAAATTAAAATTCCGATCGAAGTATTCATTGAATCAATAATCAATTAATTTTTCTTCCTCCATCTTTGTATAACAATAATCTTCCAGCGTAATTTTAAGAAGTTAAGTTTCTTATATTGTTTTTGAGAGTGGTGATTACATGGTTTTCGAGAAAATATTGGTAAATGGTCTTATTTATACCGCAATTGGTGCTGGCTATTTGTTAATTTTTATGATTACTTTTAATCCCCGCATATGGGGGTATCAGGATTATCCGGATGGAATAAAGGAGAAAGTACCTCCTCAAACTCGAAGAGAGCGAGCTATTGGAGGTTTAGTAGGATTGCCTTGGTTCATTTTTATTTTAGCTTATCCTTTGGGTTCTACCGCTTCCTTGAAAACAGGGCTTGGCGGGGAAATTACCTTTGGGATCGCTTTCTTCAATGTGTTTTTTATGGTTTTTTTGTTTTTTCTGGTGGATTTAGTGATATTAGATTGGTTGATCATAAGCAAAATTACGCCTAAGTTAGTTATTATCGATGGCACAACTCCCGAAGATTATAAGGATTTTTCTCATCATTACAAAGGCCATCTTATTGCTACTATCCCTTTGACCCTAATATGTCTCATAATTTCTGCTATCTTTGTATTTTTTTGATATTTCAATAATATTTCAATAATATTTCAATGAAAATATATTCCTTTACACGATAAACTCAATTTTCAAATACTGGGGGAGATTAATCTCCCTATTCAGCTCTTTTTAAACATTCATGGAATTAATAAAATCTAAGTGAAAATTATGTCAAGTGAAATTTATAACGACAAACGTGTAAGACAGCAACTCTCCCTTTGGGGAAGATCCTTGATTAGATATATTTCGATCCAAGGAATTGTATTGATAATTACTACAGCATTGCTGATCTTTGAAGAACTTAATCAAGGGGAAATCGCAGACATTCTATTCATGGCATTTATGGTTGGAGCAATCATACTCTTCGTCCGATTTGTGCAATACATTATTCAACTAAAGCATTCCAGTCTTGCGACCAATGACCCTATTCTGAGAAAAATATATCAGATTGAATTGGTAAGTTTAATCGTAGGGTTTGGTTTCAATATGTTGATAATGTTTGTTGAAGATATATTTAATTCATGGCTTTATACTTTTATCTGTTCTTTACCCATTTTACTCCTATCTTTAGCATTGGGGCTTTATTTTCTCAAATGGACAGAAAATTTTACTTCTGAAACCGTAGAACCATCTACTATTTCTGAATTCAAAAAGGGAGTCAACTTGGTTATTTTAAGTGCCGTTATAGACTTCATTCCGGACATCCACGATATTGTCATTTACATCAGTATTTTCTCGGCGATCTTATATTTGATCGGCTTCTGGAAAATCGGGAAAACCATAATGAGGGAATTTGGTTTGGGACAATTGGGTGATATCAACGCGTATGCAACCCCAGACATGTACTCCGGATTAGGGCCGTCATCAATATCTACCAATAGTTCAACTAATTCCCATGATTATGATTCAGCAGATTCTGCATCGGAGCAGAGTTGGAACGTGCAATCAGCTGAATCTCCTGAATCATCGCCACTTTGTTCATATTGTGGTGCTCCAAAATCGGACGAGGATGCAGAATTTTGTGGGACTTGCGGTAAGAAAATCTAATGATCGACAATCTTTCAATGTGATAAGAAATATAAGCATCTTGAACCCAAGTGTTTTAGTATGCACGAAGCAAATACCGATGATCAAAAATTTGATGTTATTGTGGTAGGGGCAGGTTTGGGAGGGTTGGCGGCGGGGGCAGAATTAGCCCTAAACAATAAAAAAGTTCTATTATTGGAGAAGCACGAATCCCCAGGTGGGTATGCGAGTTCCTTTGTTCGGGGAAGGTTTGAATTTGAATCTTCATTACATCAGATAGATTCTGTAGGTACCGTGGAAAATCCCAGACCCCTTGGTAAATTTTTTATGAAATTGGGGTTAATGCCTGAAAGATTGCAATTCTTCAAACCTAGGGAAGTTTATTGTTCAACATTTTACGATGGAAAAAGCTATGTCCTTCCTTTTGGATTTAAGGAATATGAGGATGCCCTAATCTCGTATTTTCCCGAAGAGGAATTGCAGATTCGTAAATTTATGAAAGTTTTAAAGCAAATTGGTGAGGGTGCCCATGTAGGAATTAAACCACTAAAATTATTGGTTAAATATCCTTGGTTTGTGCGAGTTTTGGGTTTAAAACTGGATGAATTTCTTGGGAGATTCTTCACAAATCGACGAATTATAAATGTGGTTAGCCAATTGTGGGGATATGTCGGTCAAAACCCTCTGGATGTAAATGCTCTCATGTTTTGTGCCATGCTACACAGTTATTTAGTAAACGGGGGATGGTTTCCTAATTTAACATCCCATAATTTATCTTTACTTTTAGCTACACGAATCGTAGAGCTTGGAGGCACTGTCAAATATAATGCATTGGTTGATCGAATATTGATGGATGGAGATAGAGTCATCGGAGTAGAATTATTAAACAAAGAACACTACTACGCTGACGCCGTAATAAATAATCTAAATCCAAGATGCACCCTGCAGAAAATGATTCCTCCCGAGAAAGTTCCAAAATCCTATTTGAGAAGAGTTCTTGCACCATCTATTGGACCATCGATATTTTGCGTATATCTCGGAGTGAATAGGACTCCAGAACAGTTAGGTCTATCGGCGTATGCGACATTTATATCCACTTCAGATAATATTGCAGAAATATGCTTACAATCTGGGCTGGAAGAAACTGGGCTTATTGTAGCTACTTGTTATAACAACATTTTTCCTAATATTTCTCCCCCCGGGACTTCAGTAATTACCTTGATTACCATCCAAATGGGCAAGGATTGGCATTCCGTGCCACCTCAAGAGTATTATAGTGTAAAGGATAAAGTTGCCAACGATCTTGTCTCAATTTTTGAGAAGTATCTATGCCCGGATATCAGGCAATATATTGAGGTTTGTGAAACCGCAACACCGTTAACTGCTTATAGATACACCAAAAATTTAGATGGCTCAATATATGGCGCCGATAGCAGCGTTTATAACGGTCCAGCGTTTAATTTGCCCCATAAATCACCAATAAAAAGTTTATATTTCTGTGGAGCTTGGATCGACGGAGGAGGTTATTCACCTAACCTTGCAGGGGGGAGAATTGCTGCGCAAAGGGTATTAAAAGATTTAAAGAAGGGAAATATTGGAGGGAACTAAGATGTTTAAAGATGTTAAGAAATTTATCACCATTGTACGTGGTCAAAAATATATCCAGTTAATGCAATTGGAACCAAGATACCATGATGGACTGAACTATCTCGCCGAAAGCCTACATCCCAGACGACAGATTCTCAAGGTAACGGAAATTCTATCAATTAATTACAATACTAAGGCCATTAGATTTGTCTCGGGAAATCCGAAAAAAGAACTTGCACCGTTCCGGGCAGGCCAGTACATCGGAGTTAAAGTTGATATTGATGGTGTCCATACGGGTCGTGCATTCTCCCTGGTTTCTTCTCCGAATAATTTGGCTTATTACGAAATTGCAGTAAAAAGCATGGGGAAAAACGGATTTGTAAGTACCCATTTATGTAATGATTTGAAGATTGGGGATTTCATCGAAGCCACGGAACCTTTGGGTAGACTCTACTATAACCCAATTTTTCACGGTAACAAGTTGGTTTTTATTGCCGGAGGTATCGGAATTACTCCATTTATGAGCATGGTTCGAAATATCTATGAGAGAGGATTGGAATTTGAGGTATATTTCTTATTTGGCTGTCTAACGGAAAAAGATTTAGTCTTCCACGAGGAACTCTCCGATATGGCATCTAAATGTGAAAATATCCATTATTATCCCATCCTTTCTGAACCATCCGATTCGTGGGCTGGAGAAAGGGGTTTTATATCAAATGATCTCATTCGGAAACTGGTCGGTAATATCGACGGTGCCATGTACTATGTTGTAGGACCCGATCCAATGTTGGACTATTTACGAGAGCAATTTGATTCACTTGATGTTCCGGTTCAGAGAATAACTTGGGAAGTAAACCCACCCATATCCGATATTACAAAAACCATCGGTTGGCCACATGATATATCCAAAGAACACAAGATAAAATGTAAGATAAATTGGATGACCCATGGTGTAAAGAAAACAGATGAAATAACTGTTATATCTTCAGAACCACTGCTGAATAGTTTGGAAAGGGCAAAAATCCCGGGACTAATCTTGAAACATGCTTGCCGAGGTGGAGAATGTGCATTTTGTAGAACTAATTTAATAAAGGGAGAATATTTTGTTCCTCAAAATGTTGTAATTCGGAAGGGCGATAGGGAACACGGATTTATCCATCCTTGCGTTAGTTATCCTCTTAGCGATATTGAAATTGAGGTATATACAAACTAAATTTTTAAAACTAAATGATATCGCCTAAATAATGAAATATTTTTTCTTTTTCTTCTAATCTTTCATTTTTTCTTCTAATCTTTCATTTTTTCTTCTAATCTTTCATTCTTTCTTCTAAACCATCATAAAATAGGAATTCAGCGTATACCGGGTCATTAAGTATAACTCGCGCTTCATAACGAATTTTGAATGGGTGACTGCAAATCCAATGCCCGAAAAGAAGACCAGAGCTAATCCTATAAGTTGAAAAAGCTCAGGAGATTGCGGACTGAAGCGTAAAAACATCCCAACGCTTCCAAAAACTAAGAAATTGAGAAGAAATTTGAGG
>JABCSI010000059.1 GCA_018238965.1 Promethearchaeota archaeon | reverse complement strand
CATTGGATATACAGCGACTTGACTTCTTTATATGTGCATTAAAAAGGTATCGCTCAAAGGTAGACTTGCAATATTTAAAAGAGCATCTCATTAACGACTTGTCTTGGAATGAAAAAGATGCGTCATGGTGTATTAATCGAATTGAGACGGGTTTAGATATTTTGGAAGCAATATATGAAAAAATATTACCATTTGAGAAGAGATTCCTTAACAATGAACTCATGCGAGAATTACAGGGGGATTTGGATTTCTTTACACATAAAATGCACGATGTAGAAATTATACAAAAAGTTTCTTTGATGGTTAATGAATTAACCAAGACCATATGGCAATTAAATAGAGATTTTGTTCTAAAAATAGGTGAAGATCATAAATTTTTACAGGAACCAGATAAAATTGCAGAACTCATCTCTGGAATCCCCAAAACTTTGAAGAGGGAATTTGTGCAAAAATTAACAACACGGGAACACAGGCAAACGAAAATGGACTATTATAACACTGTGTTAGAAATCATCGAAAAACTAAAAGAGATTCCCCTTGAAGAGCGAAATCTTATCCTACCCTTTGAGCAAGTAAAAAAATCCTTCAAGAATTAACCACAGGAAAATTATCTGCATTTTTTCTGATATTACTTTTTATTTTTTTTACCAATTCTCTTATTTCTACTGGATGAGGGAGTTTTGGGTTTTGGGGAAATTATGATTTGTTTGCACCATGTCCTTACTGGACATCTATCGCATTGAGGAGTAATGGGTTTACAGATCATTTTTCCAAATGAAACCATAGTGTAGTTAATTTTTGTCCAAGTATCTCGGGGGAAGAGTCCCTCTAAGGCTTTTTCCGTTTTTTCAGGAGTTTTTGTTGATACCCACCCGGTGCGATTGGATATTCTGTGAACGTGAGTATCTACCGGAATTGCGGGTTTGTTAAACGAAACCACCAAAACACAATTGGCTACTTTTCTTCCCACGCCGGGAAATTTGAGTAATTCATCAAGATTATCTGGAACAACATCTTCATATTCCTCGTGAATAATTCGCGCTGTTTCCTTTATCCTCTTTGCCTTTTGTCGATAAGTTCCGCTGCTCTTTATTAGTATTTCTAATTCTTCTAAGGGAGCATTAGCCAAAGCTTTTGGAGTCGAATATACTTTCCAAAGATTTTCTACAACTTTAATAGTAGTTTCATCCCTACTTCTGACCGATAACATCGTAGCAATCAAGGTTTTAAATGCATAGTTCTTTCGAATCTTTGCGGAATCATAATCGAAGTTTTGGGGATCCGGTTGAATTTGTTCCAAGAGGAGTGAAAATCCTTTGACAGTATCAAACATGATATCTAACATTTCCACTCGACATTCCGTGGTCTCGCACGGGCTCTTCTCTTCCATTAAACTCAATTAATTAAATGGAACATCGAATAAAAATCAAAAACTTTGAAGAATTAATTGAAAACTTTTTCAATGCAAAGATTTACTATGATGATAACGTGAAAAAATCCATCAAAATTTTAGTTTATGGAATAATTGGGATAATTCTTATTAGCTTTTCAGGGCTGATTTATTTCTATGACGCTTTTTATAAATCTACACCCCTTACACCGGCTCAATTTACAATAAACGGACAAAATGTTAATGATTTCACTTACATCCTCCAATATGATGCATATTCTTCTTCCCAAGAAGCTGTTTTAGATATGGCCCAAACAACCTATGATCTTATTGTTATGGATTATTATTACGCGGAAGAACCCTGGACTGTTGATGAAATTGACACTATCCAATCCTCTTCACCACAATTAACTCAAAAGATAGCCCTGTGTTACATATCAATTGGTGAGGCAGAATCGTACCGGCCGTATTGGAATGCATCCTGGGATTCAGATTTCGATGGTGTTCCTGATGTTGATGCCCCCGATTGGTTGGATGTTGAAAATCCCGACTGGGAGGGAAACTACAAGGTGAAATATTGGGAAGAATCATGGCAAAATATAATATTTGGGTCGGAAAGTTCTTATTTGGATAAAATAATAGAATTGGGATTTGATGGAGCCTATCTGGATATTATTGATGCCTATGAATATTACGAGGAACAGGGAATTTCCAATGCAGATCAGTTAATGATTGGTTTTGTGCAAAATCTCTCCATCTATTGTAAAAACAAAAATCCTAATTTCCTCATCGTACCCCAAAATGGTGAAGCCTTGGGGGTGAACCAAGAGTATTTGGAGGTAATTGATGGGATTGGAAGGGAAAATATGTTTTACGAAGGAAATATCCGGAATTCTGAAGATTATGTTCAAGAGACTATCGATTACTTGGACCTATTTCTAGATGAAAACCTTTTTGTCCTTCAAATTGAATATCCTACTTTACCGCGGTTAATCCGGCTTTCCTATTCCAAAGGAACAGAAAACGGGTATGTTTGTTACGTCGGTCCCCGAGATTTGGATGAAATTCAAATCAATGCGAATTATGAGCCGAATTAAAGGTTTGTTTCCAAAATTTCAAAATTAATAGTTAATTGCTTCCATTGTGAAAGGTGTGTCGAAAAAATTTATTTTATGCGATTTGGATGGAACTCTTTTAGATTTGCCCAATGGCATTAGTCCAAATTGCTTATCACGTTTAAATGCATTAATTGACAGAGGATTAAACTTTTCCATTGCTACAGGTCGGGATCTCAAGAATGCCAAAAAGGCAATAAAGGGATTGCAATTGAAATTTCCCGTAATCCTTACAAATGGTGCTCTATTGGCGGATATTGTTGAAGAAAAGTATTTGAAAATAACCCATATAACGAAAAATATATTCCAAACCATCTTTTCATGGAGTACGGAGATGGCTTTGGACCCAATTGTACTTATCACCTATGATCCAACAACCAAAATATTGCATTCAAATAAGGGAAAATGGGGAAAAAAAGGGATTAAACTCCTAGAACATGACCAAATTAAACAGTATCTTTCCCATAACATCGTCAGTTTACAATTTCATGCCGAAAAATCCACCCTAGAACCATTACTACATCGAATACAGAACACTTTTTCAGATCAAGTCAATATCATCTTTATCGAAGATGTGAGTTATCGCAGGTACAATATTCCTGGTGAGTGGTTTTGGTTAGAAATTAATTCTCATTTAGCTGGGAAAGAAAAGATGATGGCCGAATTAGCAACTCAATTAAACATTCCCATGCATAATTTTGTTGTGTTCGGGGACAACCTAAATGATTTAACAATGATGCAGCAAGCCGGTTTAAGTGTGGCGGTGAAAGATGCATTGGAAGAAGTAAAAAAATGCGCCGATGCTATCACTCTACCTCATGACGAATGCGGCGTAATTCAATATTTGGAAGAACGTTTCGATGATTTTATATAAGTTTCTCTTGAATTTCCTCACGCATGGTATTAATTTTTTCTTGAAGGCCTTGTGGATTTTTAAGATCTGCAATAATTTCTTCTAGAGATCTCCCTTCAATAGATATGGAAAGATCCCCTTCTTCCATTGCCGCTTCAACCTTAAGCTCTTGATTTTTAAATTCGGCAGAAATTGCATGTGCTCTCGCAGTTAACATCTCCGAAAGCGACTTAGGTTTTTCTTCACCATCTTCGCCAAGAATGGCTTCTCCAGAAGTGGCTAACAACATTTCCTTTCCACTTTGTAGTTTTTCTTTTAATTCCGATTCTGAAAAATCACCTCCAACCTTACCATCTGTGATTTCACTCAGTTTCTTCATTATTTCATTTATTTGCATTACTGTTTGGTGAGTATAACCCGATAAATTAAGCATTGTAATTTCTTGTTCCAGAATTCTGGCTTTTTTCTCTCGTTCGACCGGGTTTTCAATCTGTTCAAGTATTTCCAATTGTTTCCAACGGGAAATCAACAAATTATCTAATTTCTTATCGACAAGCATCATGAGATTATCATAATTACTTTTCAAATGATGTATAGAATAATGGATCAATTCGCTCACATTCTTCCAACGGGGAGTATTGACAGTTTCCTCCATCCATAAGAGTAGATTATAATTGATTGGAACGGTGATTAATTTTTTATCCCGGGATATTCCCTCTTCGGATTCAGGTGGCTCCAGCAAAAACTTGAAAATATTCACAATGAATTCCTGATTATTCATAGCAAAAAAACCATAAGCCGAAGAAAGTGAAGAAAGCATGGCCACTGTGGTCAGTCCTATGACTCGGCCCTCATACACTTTAGAGTAAACACCCATGACGCTATTCCAAGCATCCATTTCCTCTACCCATTCTTCTCCATCCCATTCGGTGCAATAGGCATTGATACTTGATTTTGCAAGAGGTAAGACAGTAATATTCTGATCGGCTGCAATTAATTCATCCTTTTCAATGGAACAAGCACTGGAAAGGACTATGGAACCAACTCGGTCCGAAGTTGGATGAGGTTCAAAATCTTTGACCACAATTCGTGACTGTTGGCCCTGAAAATTGACCGAATCAAACATGATGTTGTTTTTATATTTAAAACCAAAAAATTGCGTGAGCTCGGAGAGATTGGAATCGGTACCGTAATCGCCGCCCTCGTTATGAAATACAAGTAGATTTCCCCCCTTTCGTACATATTCTACAATTACCTTGATTTCTTCGGGAGAAAAATTGGATTCCCGTGGACCACCGATCACAATTAGATTATATTTTTTTAACTTCTCAATGTCAGTAAAACCTGCTTGAATCTTTCCCAATCGAAATGATGATGTGAATAGGTATTGTGTAAAATCCGCATTACTTGGGGATTCAATCGAGAGAGTATTGTTGTGGGAATAATCAAAACAGATCGTATTTTCTAGTTTTTCAATGGCCATAATGAACACTTCAAGGTTGGATACTACTAAATCTAAATCGTTTTTTGGAGTAAAATAGTTATTGGCTAGTTAGAATATCAAAAAATATTATTCCTTTGGTTTCACTAAAATTTCTTCCACAATGTGGTATTCGTGAGGTTTAAAGGCTTTAACAATCCGACGTTCAAGAAGGTGGCATTGAAAACCTAAATCGTTGGCGATTTTTTCAAATTCATCATAAAGACTGCTAGAATCCTTTGGTTCAACACCTTCATAAACTATGATAGTGCCGGAAGGTTTTATTGCGCGCAAAGCAAATGAAATTGCATCCACAGGAGCAGGCAATAACCCCATAACTATACGATCTGCCAAAATACCCTTGTTAACTAATTCAACAATGATTTCTTTACAATCCCCAAAATATGGAGTGATAAATTCTTCAATATGATTGAGTTTTATATTTTCTTGAAGATACTGAAACGCATCAGGATTCCATTCTATAGAATAAATATGCTCAGCTCTTCCGGTTTTTCCCATACCGAGGGAAAAATATCCAATGCCTGCAAACATATCGATGATTATTTCTCCTGGTTGTATCTTTTGTGGTAAAAGATTCCGTTCGTGAATATTTCCCTTGGCAAACATTATTTTGGTAAAATCAAATTTGTAACGAACGTTATTCTCTGTAATTATCACTTCAGTAGAGGGATCACCCCATAAATGGGTTAGACCCATGGGTGTACGAAATTTTCCTTTGATTTGCCCGCGATTCCACACTGCTTTTACGGAAGGTAGAATTTCAGGGATCTTACTGGCAATCTTCTCGGCATGTTCCTCTAAATCGGGGTGCAATTTGAGAATAACCCGGTGGTTTAAATCTTGGAAACCTTTGGGTACCAAATTCAACAATTCTTCCGGAAGGATTTTTGCTGTTCGTAATTTTTCTTGCAATTGCTGCTTGAATCCCATTGTAATAAAAGAATAAAGATAGGATTTCGGAAAAATTTTTGGGATAAAAGTTTTTGAAGAATTGGTTCAGAAATATTGTATATATTTTTGGTCCGAAATATCTACTTCTTTTTGCAATTCAGCTAATATTTGATTTGCTTTATCAATAGAGAAGTTAAATTCAACCTGATCCTCACGATCATAAGACACCCCTCCTTCAATTTCCTGCGCCAGCGAGCATTCAAAACAATCTGAATTGATCTTATCAAAATTTTTCCATTTTAGGTGAAAATCTCTCCCAAATAAGAGTGACCGGATAGGAAGTTGCCCATGGGAGAAAAAAATATATTCCCTTGGGCTGTTTTCAAGAGAAAAAATGAAATAAACACGTTCTTGATGTTCAAATCTGGTTAGTATTTCTATTTTCATTGAAGACCCCCGAATTTTACTTGTAATCATCTCAATTCTTCTGAATACGCAATTCCCACAAACCTGGCTCCAATTCTTTAACTATGAACGGATATCCCGCCTTTATCATTGCATATGGAATCGAATCATTCGCAGCAGGAGGATGATCACATTTTACGATCAATTCATCCCCCGGTTCAAGTGTGCCGAGCTTTTTTTTTACGATTAAGAGGCAAAAGGGACAAACTTTCCCCGTAATATCTAATTCATGTTCAACCATGTTATTTACCAAGTTTTCTAT
The DNA here is from genome assembly GCA_018238965.1 of Promethearchaeota archaeon. Classification (GTDB taxonomy): domain Archaea; phylum Asgardarchaeota; class Lokiarchaeia; order Sigyniarchaeales; family Promethearchaeaceae; genus Harpocratesius. The sequence goes on along the minus strand of JABCSI010000059.1, from coordinate 8,572 downwards.
ATTTTTTAAGATAAAAAAAGGTCACCAATACCGTTTGATTGAAGTATCTTTCACCACATTTCCTTTCTGTGGATAATCCAATGTGTAATGGGCACCGCGACTTTCTTTCCGAGCCAGTGCACTTTCAACGATTAATCGAGCGACTGTCAATAAATTCCGTAATTCCACTAAATCAGCAGTTATTTTGAAATTCCAATAATATGTATCGACTTCTTCATGGATCAGAGAAATTCGATGACGCGCTCGGAGTAAATAACTATCGGATCTGATAATTGCGGCGTAATTTTGCATAACGTTACGAATTTCAGCCCAATTAAACGATATAACAAAAGCCTCCTTAGAATCCGTAATATTTTTCTCAGACCATTCTTTTAAAGATATATTCGGAAGGGGGAGCTGTCCATATTTCTTGCCGACCTCTTCCCCACATTCATGGCCACACACAATTCCTTCCAGCAAAGAATTACTCGCCAGGCGATTTGCCCCATGGAATCCCGTACAAGTGCATTCTCCGATCGCATACAAATGAGGAATATTGGTTGCCCCAGATATCGAAGCTTTTATTCCACCACATGAATAATGAGCAGCTGGAACTACCGGGATTGGCTGCTTGGTAAAATCAATATCAAACTTCATGCATGTTTCGTATACCCCAGGGAAACGTTTTTTGAGATATTCTGCGTCTTTGAATGAAATATCAAGGAGAACATAATCATCACCGGTTTCTTTTAACACCAAATCAATAGCGCGGGCAACAATATCCCGAGGTGCCAATTCTTTCTGAGGATGAATCCCTTCCATAAATCTTTTGCCTCGAATATCGGTTAGAATTGCCCCTTCTCCGCGAATTGCTTCAGTAATTAGAGCATTCTTCGCGAGAGGGTGATACAAACACGTCGGGTGGAATTGAACCATCTCCATGTTGATGATCTCAGCCCCAATTCGCGATGCCATAGCAATTCCATCCCCAGAAGCAACATCGGGATTGCTTGTATAAAGATATACTTTACCAATGCCACCAGTTGCGAGAATTATAGCTTTAGCTTGTATAGTATAGATCTTTCCAACATTTTGATCAAGAACATAAACACCAGAACAAGTCCCATCAATTTCAATGAGATTTATTGCAACTTGTTCAGGCCTAATTTTGATATTCGGACATGATGCTACTCGACCAAGAAGAGTTTCTATAATCGCTTTCCCCGTTAAATCTTCATGATGGAGCACGCGACGAGTGTGATGCCCACCTTCTTTCCCAAGATCAAATTGCGTTGCTGATCTTTTATCGAAATCCACCCCCCACTCAAGTAAGTCTTTTATTCTTTCGGTACCCTTATGGATAATCGTCTGTACAACCTCTGGATCGCATAGACCATCTCCTGCAATTATGGTATCTTGGATATGACCCTCAAAATCATCACTCCAAGGGCCAGAAGCAGCAATTCCACCTGCTGCATAATATGTATTAGATTTTTTATTGCCCTTAGTTAAGATAAGTACTTTTCCGTATTTTTCCAGAGCCAAGGCTGCAGATAACCCAGAGATCCCGCCACCAATGATCAAAAAATCAGATTTCGAATCACTTTCAAATTTCGAATCCATTAACCTAAGTAAAAATTTAACTTAGAAAAATCTTGCTGCTTTTCTTATTATTTTCGTATTTCTTTCTTTTTCACAGTTTATTCCAATTATCAATATCGATTAGCTGAAAATTTAAGAGAATCAGCACTTATTGGATCATATATATAATGAAAAGCATCGATGAGTTTCAAATCTCCAAAGTTGAATCAGAATTAAGGGAAAAATATTGTCTAAAGAGGCAGATTTCGCTCACAGATCCCAATGCACAAAATTTCTATTCTGAAGATAAAATCCGAGTAATAATTACATTCGAATCCTCTGAAATCCTGAAAAATTGGCATCAAAAACTAGTTAAAGAACCATATTCGGTTGAAATCTTAGCAAAAAGCACCCTTACCCAAATTCCCATGGTGGTAGCCATTACTACTTATTCCACCATAATTGAATTAATCAGCAATCAAAAAAAGATTCAAGAAGAAATTCGCAACATTTACTTGGATCGCAATTTATATTTATCTACCCTTTCATCCTCATCTTCTTCATCGAAATCAACCGATAAACTCGCCAGTCTTACAAAGGAATTAGGTTTAAACTCAAATAGTAAGATTCCCATAGCCATCATAGATTCTGGAGTCGACTCCAAAATCGAAACAATTAATCAGAACACCGAGCTGATGTTAAATTATTCAAAGGAAAAGGATAGTTTGGGTGGTTCGGATCATAATGGACATGGAACCTATATTGCGAGTATTTTAATAAATTCTCTCCAAACATCAGAAAATGGTCAAAATTCCAATTCCAAATCTTCTGAAACATATTCCTCTGCAGCCAAAATTTATAGCATTAAGATTTTCACAAAGGACGGAAGAGCCCACCTATCGGATCTAGTTTTCGCATTGGGACGGATTTGTTTTCAGCCCGAAGCCCACGATCAAATATTTGAAAAGGGAAATGTCAAAATTGTTCTAATCCCTGCATCTACTACTCCAACAATTGGTTATGATGACTTATTTTCACCAATGTTTGATTTTTTTCACTCCCACCAGATCTTGTGTGTATGCTCGGCAGGCAATTTTGGTCCAGAATCAATTGGTTTAGGATATCCAGGAATTATCCAAAATACCTTAACAGTGGGCAGTATAAGTGATAATGGTGAAACAGCGTTTTATTCAAGCAGAGGATCTGCCGAAGATGGATCGGAATTACCGATTTATTATGATTATGGAAAAAATATTAGAGGAATAGCAACCCCTGATGGAAAATTTTGCTCGATTCCACAATCTAGTCAAAATAGTATCAGTATTACAGGAACTTCCACTTCAGCGGCACTAGTTGCTGCAAAAATCGGATTAATTAAATTTCTTGATCCAACATTACAAATCAGCGATCTTGATAGTTTCCCAAACCAAAAATTTCCAATCAAGAATATACTCCGTCAACTCGGATGGATTAAAGAAGATCATAAATCGCTAATAAGGATGATTTTGCAATCGCTGGGTTTTTCGATTCTTATGATAGCAATATTCATTATCGCAATAAAATTACTATAAGTGAGGTTTAAGTGAGTAATGTATCCTTTTATGCATATTTTCGTTCCCATTTTATTTGCTGAGATTTTAATCCAATTAAAGTATATAAAGAAGGAACAAATCTACTTCTTTTGGATAATTTTGGGAAGTATATTACCGGATCTCATAGATAAACCTCTTTCTCTCCTATTTCCAACCATTTTCAGCGGTCGTGGGATTGCCCATGCGCCCTTACTTTGGATTTTTCTTATTATTGTTCTATATTTTTTAAAATTAGACCGATCTGTTCTGTTTTCAATTGGTTTTGGAATTGGGTGCCATATCCTTCTGGATATTCCTTATATTCCAATATTCTGGCCTTTTGTAGAGTATGATAAATTACATTCAAGCCTTGAGGATTGGTGGGTGGTGTTAATCACCAATCCTTTTGTTTATGTCTCTGAAATTATAAGCCTACTTGGAATTACGGCAATTCTCAAATTGGAAAAGGTCGTATTTCAAAAAAAATTGATAGAAATATCAAATTTAAAGGAATTTTTATTCCATGCAGATGTTCATAGTAGAAAATAAAGCAATAAAGATAATAAAGTGAAAAACGAAATTTATATACAGAATAATCCCGATATACACCATAGCAAGCTATAATCCTAGGGGGAAAATTATGAGTACTTCAGAAGTGACACGAACCATTCAGCTGGAAAAAAAAAAATTGCTCGGAGAAATTGAAGCGATCTTAGGAAGTGATTTCATTAAATTAACAACACTTCCTGCAGAAAATATCCCAATAATTCGATTTAATAGACAAAAAACCCAAAATCTCTTGATAGGTGTAAAAAAATACGGATATCGTTTGGATGGGATTTTTGGCTTAGATTTAATTAATGAAATAGAAATTAATTATATTTTATCCAACCCTGAATATATCGCCTTTTCAGAAATAATTCTCCAGGTTCATATAGAAAAAAAATTGGAACTGCCATCTATCGCTAATATATTTCCAAATGCACAATTGCTAGAAGAAAACATAACCCATCGTTTAGGTATGGAATTTCATCTCTACGATATTTCTACTGAGCAGGAAATCCCAAAAATATGTCATCCTGTTATATTGGGCGGTAAAAAACTAAATAAGAAATTTCAAAAAATTGGTGTCTTCGATGACATTCATGAAAATAATGTGTATATCTCTACTTGTACAAATCGCATGAATGACAAAATCGAAAAAATCGAATTGACTTCTGGCTGGTATTACTCTCGAACACAACCAAAGTTGGAATCGCTAGAAAATTTGCTAAAAGCTTCAATTCTATTCCAAAATCAATATAGAAATGAGGCATTCTCGTTGAATTTGGCCTATTTATTGAATTTGGAAAAATCCTTAGGGATAACAATAACAAATAAAGTAAATAATATCCGCACTCTATTGGCTGAATTGGATCGAATCAGATCGCATTTAATATGGTTTGAGAATCTGGCAATAATTTTGAAGCAAATCACCCTCGCTAATAAAATCCATGGTTTTGTTAAAAAAATTGAAAGGGAAAATAAATCTGCATTTGGTAATTCAACTATATCTGATACTATTTTGTTAGGTTCTGTTGCGGATATCTCCCAAACCAAAGCGAAAAATTATTTTGAATTCATGGAAAAAATTTCCGGTTCGATATCCAGAACTTTGAAAAAATTTGTGAATTTAAACAGCGTAAAGGAGAATTTAACCGGAATCGGAAAAATATCGAAACAGAAAGCTTATGAAATAGGATTATCTGGACCTGCTTTAAGAGCAAGCGGTAATTTTGTGGATGCCAGAAAATCAAATCCCTATTTATCCTATCAATCGGGAAATATCACGCAAAAATGGTCTCTTGTAGGAGGATTGAATGGTGATTGTTATTCTCGCACTAAGATCAGGAAATCAGAAATAACCGAATCAATGAATATTGCTTTAGAATTATTAAAAGGGCTATCTAGCTATGTCCTACCAACAGCAAAACCCGTTACCATTAATGAGGAACATGTATTTGATCCATTCACCTATACAAAGATAGAATCACCTCAGGGATCATTGTGTATAGTTTTTATCACGGAAAATGAAAAATCATCTAAAAAACTTCACACAATTCGGATTTTAACCCCAGATCTAAGAAATTTCTCAGCCTTATCCTCAATATTAATTGGAGAAGACACACGAAACATATCTTTAATATTACATACTCTGGATATTCGATTTCCTCTAATAGATTTATAATTCAATAAAGATTCATAGAAAATTAATTGATTATGGTGATCCCGTGAGACTATATAATCCTCCTACAGCTCTTCTGCCCAAAGGCGATAAATTTTCTGTTGAACTAGCGGGAGCCAAGATATTATTAGCCATGACGGAAGAAAAAGATTTCCTCAATATTACATCCTTATTTGATGAACTGTCACTAGGAGAATTTTGGCGAGATAACCCTGCAATCGCTGATCAAATCGAAAAAATTAATATTAAACATGAAGATTCTGATGCTCTCTATGATCCCAAAGTTCTCGCGGAACGAGTCATATCTACACTGGAACGACTCCAATCTCGAGGTTTAATTCTTTTTGGGGTGGCAAGCTTTGAAGGAAATGCCTTCGAGACCTCGGTTTTTAATGAATTGGATATGAATTTTGAAGACCAAGATAGATTATTGAATTTGTATAAGAGGAGGCGTTTAGACGGCAGTTTTCCCAATGTCAAAAAGGGTATTTCAGGAGCAAATGAATATGTTGAAATAAATTGGTTTGGAAATGCATCTCCTTATTTCACCTTACCCAACAAGAAAGATCTAAATGAAATAGCTGCAATGGTTTATCCTTATGATGGAAGTGTTAGTGGGATAGTGGCAGTTGCACAAGGGGCTGCAAATTTTATTCTATTAACCGATTCGATATTTGAAGATAAAAATGAAGACGAAATACATATTGATAAACGCACTTTGAACCAAATGTTCAAGTTGATAAATAAAAATGTATTGGCTGCACCCATCTCATGGTTTAAGATTCATTTAGGATTTAAAGGTTTGGAATTCTTGGACGGATGGGATGAAATTAAGAATTTGCCTAAAGTAAAGGAAGCAGGAAAGAAATATTTAGATTATCATCGAAAACTAATTATCCAGAAAGAAAAAAAATCCATCGAAAAAATCCTTGATGAAGAATTAGGAAATCCCATTGATATTTCTCAACTTTCCGAGGAACAAATTGAGGACGATTTATCAGAAATTATGGGTTCACTTAATCAATTAAATGAAATGCAGATGAACAGTGTGGAAGAAAGCATTTTGTATGATCCGCCGAAAATCTTATTTGCTAATGCCAACCAAAATTCTGCTCCAATTGGGGGAGCAATGAGTTTACTTTCCATAGATGTTGGTCAAAATATTAGCTGTATTGCTGATTTACGTGAAGATGTGTCTTGGGCAGAATATGTTTGCGATGAAGATTCCCAAGAACTTGATATTGAAGCATTTAGTGAGATAAAGGAAGATAAAAATTATCTGGAACTGGAAAACCCAGTTCAGCTTCGGGATATCTATTCGCAAGCGTTTCAAAGAATCATGCAAGGAAGCGAAGCTTTCTTGGGAGTCTTAGAATTAGAATCAAATGGGTTTGAATTTAGCCTCTTCCAAGAACTAACAATAAGTTCCGATAATTTGGACAAAATTCAAAAATATTACCGCGATAAAATCCAACAAGGTAAATTTCCACAATTACAGGATGGGCACATTACAATTGTATGGAAGGGAATCGGGAAACGAGTATTTACTTTTCCCAATTGCTTTCCGAGTATCTTGGATATTGCAGAAACTTTACAAAATGATGACATGTATCATAATAAATTTGTATGTGGGGTCGTTTGTGTTGATGAAAAATCGACATATTACTACACATTGACAGATAACGTTGTTTCTGAGGAAAATATAATTGATGAAGACACAATGATGCAAATGTTTGAAGATTTGGAAACAACAAATATAGCCCCATTTTGTTTTTTCAAGATTAGTTTAGGAATGGCTTCCCTCAAAACACACCCGTTTTGGAAAAATGCTTATCAATACGATACGTTACGCGTTGTTTTAGAAAATTACAATAAATATATCCAAACGCTAATAGAGCAAAAACACAAAGAAGACAAATATCGAATATACTGAAGAAGACCAAGATCTATTCTATTAAAAGCTATTAAGAAAGTTTTACTATGTATATATTAGGAGGAGGAATTTTGTTATGAAACTCATATACCCACCACCACAATTATTAAAAGCGGATCTAAAAACACTACGGCAATATCCCAGATCCGTCGCAATGGTAGCGGTAGATACAGAAAAGAATTTGATCATCGTAAATGAAATCGAAAATCCTTCTCTGTGGACAACCTTTTGGAAACATTCTCAAGCCGAAATTGATCCAAAATCTGTTGTACTAACAAAAGATATGGCAGAAGATGCTTGTTCAATCTCATGGCTTGGTGATCAAATTGTAAAAGGTCTGAATTATATCATGGGAAAAGGGTATATCTTTTTGGGCGTTCTAATATTCGATGATGAAGTTATGGACCAACAAATCATCGAGGATTGGACCTTTTTCAAAAGAAAGAAGCAATATTTCATAGATATCCTCAAAAATTATTTCAATTCAGAATACTTCCCAAAAATCCAAGATAAAACTATGATTGATTTAGAATTTATCGGCACGGGAGAAAAGTTCTTTTCAACGACCCAAATGAATCTTAGCCAAATTGCCCAAATGACTTCATACTTTTCTGGAGAATTACATGGAATTGCAGGATTTAGGGATACTACCATGGATTTAATGATAATATCCCAAAACATAGCGAAAAGAAGCGAAGTCGTTCCACTTACAATGAATAAGCGGGGAAGAGATACAGTTATAAACTTAATAAAATCGAAAGAAATTATCCCTATCGCAGGGTTTCAATTTATTTATGGCACAGATGCGTTGCGTCAAATTAAGTGTGGGGAGGCTAACTTATGGAATTCCATGGAAATGATCCTAAAATATTCCAAACCGATTTTCCTTTATGAAAAATATTTACAAGCCCTGATATATGATAAACCATCACCTGTAGAACCAATTAATTTTCCTTCTCCCTTCAGTACCGTAATTCCCAGTGTATATAATGAAGCTGATAAGAAATTATCTGTTGAAGAAATGCTTAAGGATTTGAAACCTATCGAAACCGAGAGCCCTCCATCCATCACACAAACACCCAATGCAATCGAAGAAGTAAAATTGAAAAAACCCTCCATCGCCCCTCTGAAAATTTCTCTTCCACCTTTGAAAAAAATTAGCCCAATTTCTCCAAGCCATCCAGTGGATGCAGAAATATCTGTGGAAGAGGATAACGCGCAAGTTTATGAAGATGTTTTTGAGAAACAAAAAGAAAAAGTGCAATTGTTTGATGAAGATGGAAA
>JABCSI010000058.1 GCA_018238965.1 Promethearchaeota archaeon | reverse complement strand
GAGTGTTATTACCCCTGCAACAGACCCTTCTTGGCGGATTTTTAGCTTAACTGCCAGCTCATCCATTATATTGCCTCCGATTACCGCTTGATTAGCACCAACCGCAGAAGATGTAATTCCCATTATAGCAAAGACAATTATCGTTCCCGTCATATCAGACACGAAGAATAAAAAGAACGCACTAAGCCCAAATGCAATCATTCCAAGAATATTGACTTTCTTAGAACCCATTTTCTTCGATAAAAGGAACCAAATCGGACCAAATATGGGAGCCATAAGCATAAATGCCAACATTGGGGTCATCGAATCAGCAATTGTCAATCCCAACCCATAAATTACCCAATAATCTAATGCAACGATGACTAATGATGTAGATACTCCGTAAAGGAAAAGTGAGAGAATATAGATATTAAAATCCTTCACTTTGATGCATTCCCATAGAATTTTGAAGAAATTTTCGGTTTCTTGTTCTTCATCTAATTTTGCCCGTGCTGCTTTCAATTCATCATCTTCTCTAATACCCGGAATCATCAAAAAGGTCAAAATTACGCTGATTGCCGCCATCCCGCAAGCTGCAATCAACCAAGCAGTCTGTTCGCCAACGCTGGGTGTGAGAATCCCCAGAATCATTGGGTGTATAATAAGTGCTAATACCATTCCAACAATGGCAGTTATGATTACAATTACTCCATATAGTTTTCTTTGGTCTGGATCTCTGTATTTATCTGCGAATAAGCCTGGGCCAGTAATGCCTACTAAAGACATGAATGTATCGAAAATACACAAGGCAATACAAAGCCATACAGCTACCATAGTCGGATTGGACTCAATATCACCCAACACGAAAAAGGGCAAGATAATTGCAATAGAGCCACCTATCTGACCGATCAACACAAAAGGAAATCGTTTTCCATATTTCCGGGTGAACTTGGCTGGGGATCTATCGGCTAAATAGCCTTCCAATGGATCGTTTAGCATATTGAATATCATATATATTACATTTACGATCGCAAATGTCCCCATGGCCAGCCCGACCACTTCAGTATAAAAGATTTGGAGTCTTCCAAATACAAACCAAATCATATTACCTATAATATTAACGAGGCCATATGACCAGAGTTGCCCGACTGGGCGCTTAATAACTCGATCTTTAACCTCACCAGTTAAACTGGAATCAATTTCTGATGCCATGATTTGATATGTGGCTGATATGTTTATAAATGCATTTTTAAATTCCTTTATAAGTCGATTTAATCATTACATTTAATCGGCTGTAGAATCCAATAGGTCCTTTACTGGAAGAAAGACATTTAAAAGTAGCCATGGTCGTTCTAATAATTGATCTTCACGTTCATTTTCTTCTTCCATTAATTTAAGGGCTTTCTGAGCCACATTTTTTATTTCTTGAGTGTAATATTGATATGCTGTTTTAGATAAGGGCCTCAAAGTCAAATTAAATGGAGGATGGTGAAATCCAAAAGGTTCTTTGATTTTCTCCGCTTTTTTTTCCAAACTACCTAATAATTCGGCAAATAGCAACAACATATTACTCGATAGTTTAAAAACTTCTTTTTCTGCTTGGAATTCGAGAATCTCCCACTCCTTAATAATTTCATGGGGAATTGCTTTAGTTGGATCTGAATCAATTGTTGCGAAATTCATGAATTCGGGAATAAGTTCATAGAAATTTGCGGTGTAAAATTCCTTGACCAGGTCTTGTGAAATTCTGATGAGCCCAATCTCTGCAAATTTATTTAATTGATATAATACCGCTGGTTTGGTTCGATTGAGCAGTCGACTTAATTCAGTCAAGCTTATACGGTGATACAATAAGAATAGAAGTATGATCCTCATTCGAGTGGGATCCTCGAGTAATCGAATAAATTTGAGTAAATTTTGTAATTTTTCGATTGAATGAGTTGGGGGATCTTGAGGGGGATCTTGAGAGTCCATTTCAGTACATAGTATGTTTTTAGCTTATTATATATGTGTTACTCGGCAAGCATTTTGGCCACTTTTCATAGCAATTTATATCAATTCAAATCATTAAACCGCTTTTTAAAAACATCTTCAAATGCATTAAAATAGACATCAGCCTCTAAGATGAAATAACGACATAAAAAGTGATTATATGGTAGAAATTAACAAAGAAAATGTGACCCAAATTATTCAAACGCTTGAGTCAATGTTAAAGCAAATGATGACAAGTATGAAACTCCCCAGCGTAAATCTGGCTGTGACGAATAAAAGCGAAATACTATTTTCAAAAAGTTATGGCGTGAAGGATCTCGAGACCAAAGAACCCCCTACAATAGAAACAATCTATATGATAGGCTCGTGCTCGAAGACGTATTGTGCGCTCGCAGTAATGCAATTAGTGGAGCAGGGAAAAATAGATTTAAGTGCTCCGGTTCACAAGTATATTCCATTCACTTTAGGAACACCCGAAAATCCGATAACAGTTAAACATCTGCTAACCCACAACTCAGGACTTTCAGACATTGGCATGGCAAAATTATTGATCGACCGTATTAAAGGCGAACCTGTTAAAGATATCCCCTACACCACCTTCGATGATTTTTATAGTTATACGAATGGGGCGGGCAATGAATTAGTGGATCTCCCGGGCAAACGATTTATCTATTCCAATACCGGCTTTACCCTTCTGGCCCAAATCGTTGCGTCAGTGAGTCAAATGACTTATGAGGATTATGTTCAAGAATATATTTTTAATCCCTTAGATATGAAGCGATCCTGTTTTCGCAAAGATCAATTGGACACAATGTCTGACATTGCCACCCAATACTTCATGACCCCAACATCATCACAACCCAGCACTCCGTATCACGAACCTATAATTGCGGGATGCGGAGGTGTGATCAGTTCTACCTCGGATCAAGTAAAATATCTCCAAATGCTGCTAAACTATGGGAAATCAGGTGACCGTCAGATTATTTCTCCTGCCTCACTCGAAGAGATGGAAAAATCGCAGATCAAGGCATCCATGGCAACGAACCTCCTTGGTAAAGGATTTGGGCCTGAGGCGTACGGATATGGTTGGATGGTTTTTTCCGATTTCTGCGGAGTTAAAATCATCAATCATGCCGGTTCTACCGGAAATGGATCAGCAAATCTCTTCTATTCTCACGATCTAGACATTGGCATTGTGGGGACTTCAAATAGCGAGAATGCAGTAGCCATTTATGTATTATTGAGCTTTTTACTCAGTGCTGCGCTACGGGATAAAAATCCGATGACTGTATTTCCAGCCATGACATTGGATGGCGTCTATGGTAATTTACAGGGTATCTATTCTGGATATAAAGGTATTGCACAGTTTCAAGTCAGATACCAAACTGGATTATTATATTTGGATACTTTAGGGCCGGATGGAAAACCAATGGGGGTAGAACGACCCTTAATTCCTGTAAGTGATAATATGAGCCCTCCATACCATTTTCATGTCTTTAATGGAGCTTGGGCACGAGAAATCATTGAATTTACCATTGACGAGCAGGGAAAGGTCCACATGTTTGATCAGCGCAATTTCAGCCATAAAATTCGAAATTTGTAGTTGGGAGAGACTAAAAATGGATTACAATAATGCAAATACTGCCTTTGAGTATGGAGAAGGAGATCATTATGTTATTCTAATCCATGGATTTCCCTCCATCCCCTATGATGTGATTCCTCTGGGAAAATATCTTGCCACACAAGGCTTTCATGTAGTTGGTGTCAAATTACCAGGGTTTGGCGGAACAAAAGAAGAATTGCTAAATCACGCAGATTGGCATTTATGGTATGCAGAGATTGAACGAAATATAGCGGAAATCAAATCCAGACACCCCAAAAATATCTTTGTTTCGGGGATTAGCATGGGAGGGACCGCAACTCTGTATACAGCGTCACAGCATCCTGAAATAAAAGCTTTAGCACCAATCAACGGGCCTGTATTAATCAAGGGATTTTTACCAAAGTTAGTCGGGATTTTTGCCAAATTTACTAAGTATTTCACGAACAACTTTGAAGGTGGATCAGTATTAAACCCCGAAGCAAAAAATGATCCTATTCGGAAAGAATTATATAGTAGATATGAGCAGAAGGGGGTTCTTCCTGCGGTATCCACCGAAGTTAAATGGTTTCACGAGACAGATAAGAACCTCGCGAAAATTACTCAACCGATCTTAATCTGTCAGAGTACACAGGATCAGATCGTTTGGTTAAAAAATCCCGATTATATTCTCTCTAAAGTAATGTCGAAAGAGAAACAGATCATTTGGTATCCCAATTCCGACCACGATATTATATATGATCATGATAGCGCCCAATTGTTCGCAGATATTACCAATTTTTTCAAACAACACATGGGATGATTTACATTCCCTAGTGTAAGGACAATCATAAAGAGTGAAAAAATTATCTTACGTCAAAGTTCCACGGGAGATAATGAAATTTTGGTAAAAATCTGAAATCCGAAATAAAATCCAGTTTAGACTGGGTGCAATTTCTTCTCAATTTTTTCGATTTTATCTCGCACGTAATGATCTACTTCACGCAATTCGAGAAGGGCCATTTCTTTAACACGATTCGAATCGATTGGGCGATAAGTAGAGGAAGGCAGACCATCCTCGCCCTGGGTTTCTCCATTCAATTCTCGCAAATCTTCTTTGGAAAATTTATGAGAAATCGCACCATCGCGAATATAGTACATACGATCAGCAATTTCTTTAAGTTCCGAATCGTGGGATACTATTATCATGGTTTTCCCTGGAAATTGCTCAATTACCGAGCGCAATAATGCCATAATGACCCGTTTGGAATCGGTATCAAGTTCTCCGGTTGGTTCGTCACATAAAATAATATCCGGATTATTGGCCAGAGCCGCCGCAATCGAGACTCTCTGCTGTTCTCCACCGCTGAGTTCGTCAGGACGATGGGTCTTTCTATCCGTCAAACCCACAATTTCCAGTAGGGAATCAACGAATTGTGCAGTTTGGGGTGTGAGTGTTTTGGATAATTCCAAAGGCAGGAGGATATTTTCTTCGGCTGTGAGTTCGGGAATCAGATTCATAAATTGGAAAACAAATCCTATCTTCTTTCGTCGGTATTGTTCCACCTGGTTATCGGTATATTGGGCTATATCTTCCCCATTTACAATGATTTTTCCCGAATTAAGCCGATCTAAGCCACCAATCATATTCAACAATGTTGTTTTGCCGCAACCGCTGGGACCCATGATGACAGTAATTTCCCCTGCTTTAAAATCGCAAGTTAGGCCCCGCAAGGCAACTACCTCAATTTTTCCCCGCTTATAAATTTTAATTGCATCATCTATTTGAAGGAGTCCTTCCGATTGAGTGTATTTGTAGGTTTCCCGATTTGTTGTGTTATCATAACTCATGTTTTTTCACATTTTCCTATTTGATTGTTATTAAAAAAGTGCATCGCTTATGATGCGATGCGTAGGAGATCTCCTATCTTGGTAACGTCAGATTTCCGAGTTTCGATAGCAACGGCAACCACTATACTCGCCAGAAATGCGGCCAAGGAGCCCAGTAGTTGTAAGGCCATTTTTCCCCATGGAATTACCAGAGTTCGTGCCATTCCTCCGCCCATTCCGCCCATCAAATTTAAATTGTTGAGCTGGTAAATGATGGAGGCGCCTCCGATAATACCTGTAAAGGTAAAGGCCGCACCTAGTAAGATCAAGGTGACCCCCTCAGCAATTTGGATTTTATAGAGAACGGATTTATCGACTCCACGTGCCCGTAGTAGCCCCATTTCATGCGATTTTTCATTGATAGATATATACATGATAATCGCAATGCCAAAGGTTACAATAGTGAGCAGATAGATACTTTCTAAATTGAGAAATCGGAGCAGAGACCCTGTAATATCTGTTGCACCTTCCATCCAATTATAGTAATTGTAGGCATACCCTCCGGAATTATCCCAATCCTCCAAGAAATCGATGATTGTTTCAACTTCCAGATCATCTATGGTGTAATTCGCTGTTGGATACATTGCTATACTGATTTCATACATCTTTCCATCCGTAATCGTGCTATTGGCAACAATTATTTGTTGACTCCAGGAATATTCATTGGTGAGAGGAAAGGCATCGTAGCTTCCGAGGATTTTCAGTTCGATTTCTGCACTTTCTGCCATTGACGTGTTACTTGATGGATATTGGAATGTCATATTTTCACCTATCAGATATCCCTGCTCGACCATTGACGAAGGAATTAAACAATAATTTCCTTCGGCGAGTTTTGCAATTGCATCGATTCCATACTCCGATTCTATCCATTTTTCCCTGATATCCATATAATCCGTATAATTTTCAGCAGAAATGAGAGATATTTGGCTGCTCCCATAGTAATAATAATCGTCAAAATATATATCTCCATCGGATTGTCCTTCGCCTTTAAGACCACTTCCGTACAAATTTCCCAACCAATTTACCGCCTCAATATGTAGGGTTGATTTATTGGCAAAAATTTCATCCATTAATCCCTCGGTTCCACTGGTTGCAAGTTTCGGAGAAGAAAAATCAATTCGTAGACCATCCCCGGTCAAAACTGTATTTCGTTGTGCTTGAAATTCCAATTCTGATCCCTCCACCGTGGAAGCAAGAACCAGAAAGCTCAATGCCATGGCTACAATAAAAACTAACCGGAAAGACCGTGCTTGATTGTTGACTATGCTCTTGGTAGTAAAAACCGAGATGCTTTTGGAAAACAGCTTGCTGATTTTCCCGATAACTTTCTGAAATAATGCAATATTCCGGCAGAGAAGCTTTACCAGGGCATATGTTAAAATAAAAGGCGCAAACGGAATGAGTGCGGTAGATATTCCCATCAACGGAGCAAGAATAATATAAGCGCCAAATCCCAAAGAATCCATTAATAAACTCGATCCAATTGAAACTAATATTGGAATACCACCCAGAAACAGAAGGAAGACATCCATTTTCTTTTTGGGAATGGTCTTATGGCTTGCTTCATGGTACTTGGCCAAACCCTCAATTGGTTCCATCTTAGCATATTCTTTGAGAGGTTTTCTCACAGCTAACCAGCTCATGATAACCCCACCAATCAAACCCAATAGCCAAGTAGATAGTTGTAAGAATTCTCCTGAAAACATTTGCCCCATAATTTCTAAGAATGTTTCACCTTCCAAGGCCTGTGGATAAATTCGACTGAGAACCAGGGTGGATGTAAAATTGCCGCCGATAATCCCCAACAATCCCCCAACTACCCCAACAATCGTTGCTTCTAGGAAAAACATCCACTTTAATTGCTTTGAAATACCCCCCTTAACTTTTAGAAGAGCAATTTCTCTACGGCGACGTTGATAACTCAGTAACCAGTTGGTTTTACACATATACCAGCCCAGAATTAGTACCGGAAGGGACACAATCAAAAAGAGACTTTGATAGAGGAAAATTTCTATCTGTACCATTTGTAGAGTATTTCCCAAACTGGTGTAGATGCTATAAAAATCTCCATCACCCACGCGATCAATACGTTGCTCAATATATGCTAATCGGTCAGCCATTTCACTTGGTTGGATATCAACCAGCACGTCATGATCAAGTAGCATACCATACCTAATAGAAAATGGTTGGCCTCCATTTTCCCAAGGGTCATTTCCATATTCGTTTATTACTGAGACATTATCTAGCAAACCACTGAATTGTGTAATTAAATTATCGACAAATGTAATATTTCCTAAGAAGAAACGCGTATCATCGGGATAATAACCCCAAGTTTCACCTATAAATTCCCCAAAATCACGTGGTTCCGGTATATTCATAATACCCAGGATTGGGATATCGGAAATACTCACCACAAATCTATATTCTTCATATTTATCAAGAACCTCATTGTAATACCCTTGAAATAAAGCTATGTTTATGGTAAAAGTATCACCTGATGCGAGGTCAAATTCTTTTGCAAAATCCGAATCGATATATAACCCTTCTTGGGATAAATTTAAGGGCGTATTGAAACTGATTACATCCTTGAACCTATTTTCAATTTCTTCGTTTTCAAAGATATTGTTGTCCAAGCCACAAAAGTAACTGCGATTAAATAGATCCCAATAATACATATCATCGTTGTCCAATAAGGCAGTTAGGTTTGTGTTATCATCATTGTGCTGGTAAATTGCCATATCATGGTAAGCATAGCCTACAGCATAGCTTGTGAGATATTCATCCAGCTCTTCCGATAATTTATCGAGCTTATCCAGGTTTGCGGTGATGTTATCATCATAACTGGATATTCTAAAATCAACTTTGACCTCATCAAGGCGCTCTTTAATCATGTAAGTTGCCATTTGGTTGCTCGCGATATTGACTCCCGACACGAGCATAATGCTAACGACGATTCCGGTCATGATCAGCAATGATCTTGTCTTATTACGTAGCATAGACCTTCTTAAATAATTCAGTATCATTTTTTTCTTCTCTTCCTTCATTTTTTCCGATGCAGTTTTTAATGAATAATAGTTAAAAAGGTGGGGTTTTTGAGGTTTTCCTTACCTTTATAACTTCAATTAAGAGGTTCTAATATTTGATAGCATAATAGTCCAGAGATTAGATCAGCTTACTTCAAACTACCATTTTGGGATCTATATTTTAGATCACTGCTTGAAATGGCCCCCTGTGAAATTTGGATAGGAAAAGAGGGCTATTTCTTCGTTCACTGCATTCTCACACGTCTTATTCATCAAATTGAGATAGAATTGAGAAAAAATTGAAAAGTAATTCATCTGTCTCATGAAAATCAAAAAGGATCCTCCATATTGGACCTTATGCCCTCATTATCGATCACAGTATATTGCTCTTCCAGTGATGCCTTGGATCCTTCCTTTTTCGAACTTGCCAAAGAGTTGGGAAAATTAATCGCCGAACGTGAATATCAACTGATATATGGTGGAAGTGCGGTCGGCATGATGGGAGTATTAGCCCAGACGGTGAAGGATCATGGAGGAAAAATTGTAGGTGTCATTCCAGAAAAAATTAACTCCCATGTACCCCATCTGGAAAATTATGATGATCTCATCGTTACCCATACTATGCATGAACGGAAATCTATAATGGAGGAAAAAGCGAATTCCTTCATCGCTCTCCCCGGAGGATTTGGAACACTGGAGGAAATAATCGAGATCATTACGCTCAAACAACTCCAGTATCATGATAAGCCGATTGTCATCTTAAATTTTAATGGCTGTTTCGATCATTTACTCGCCCACTTCGAGTATCTTTTTAGCCAAGCCTTTGCTAAACCCCAATACCGAGCACTCTATGCTGTTGTGGAAACTCCCCTCCAGGCTATAGAGTATATTGAAAATTATATTCCCGCTTCTTTCGACAGCAAGTGGTACCTTACCGATTCGGGGTTTCATGAGCAAAAAGAATAAAAAATTGGAGTTGAACTGGGCCAGAAGTAATTATTCCCTCTCTTCTACCACAATTTGTTGGAAAAGTGTTATGATTTTTTGATAAAGCACCGGATCTACTTCGGAAAGGGGGGTTTCATCATCATACAATTCATTCAATTCTCCGATCCATCCCTCAGTTGCTTGTTGGGCACAAATTTCTGTAGGACAACGACAAATACTACAAATTACTTCCACGTCGGCGCAGAAAGGACACCACTCACGGAGGGTTTTGTGATTTTCTTTTTGGTTCGGAATCCACTTGCCGTTTAGCGACTCTTCGGCCAATTTCCATGCGGGTTGACGGGTTTCCAGAAATTCTGGATTCTCTTTGATGAATTCCAGTTCGACTTCCTGATCATGGTCGTTGCTGGGATCTACCTCCACAAACACAACACCTTTATATCCACAATCACACATCAAACGAGGCTGACCCATAAAATTTCCGAGATTTGAGGCATATCTCAGTTTTGTACCATGGCAGTTAGGACACATCATAACCCGTTCTGTTGGTAAAGTTTTCTTCTTTCCCTTCCAAAAAGGCATGTTTATATCAATAAAACATCTTTTTTAGATATTTTCTTGATAATTTGAAATTTACCGGCGATTTTTAGATTTCTTAGATTTCTTCTTCTTAGTAGATTTCTTAGATTTCTTCGTAGATTTCTTAGATTTCTTCGTAGATTTCTTAGATTTCTTCTTCTTAGTAGATATCTTAGTTTTCTTTATTGTGGATTTTTCTGCTTCCGATTTTGATTTTTGTTTAATTTCCTGTAATTTTTTAGCTTCTTCGATGATCTTTGCCAGTTCTCGAGCTTCATCTTCTTCTTTACGGTGTAAAATATCTATTGTTACCATTTGATCTTTGATTTCTTTGATTTTGGCTGCCTTATTAATAGATTCGTGCTGAATTGCTTTGGCTTTTTGAATTATTTCGGATAATCTTTTAGCTTCTTCATCTGCTTTACTTTTTAAAATATCTATTGATGCCCTAGATTCGTGGATGGTCTTAATCAGATTAATTTTATGCTTTGAACTATCTTGATTTTGGATTACTTTGATCAGGTCCACTCTTATTTTTGGTTTATCTTGTCCTTTTTGAGAGACGGGTATTTTTCGAGCATCTAGTGCGTCTAGAATGTTTCGTATCATTTGTCTCTCTTGAGAGTCTTGGATGTTTGGATTATTTAGCATTTCATGAGTATCTGGTATATCTTCATCATCTTGCATATCTTGGGGAATTTGTGTAGCTTGCATATCTTGGGGAATTTGTGTAGCTTGCATACTTCTTGCTCTTTTAATGGTTTCAGCCATTTCTTGAGATTTTTCGTCTTCTTTTCCATCTAATATTCTTAATATCGCTTTATGCTCTTGGATTTCTTCGCTCCTCTTTTGTCTACCAAGTCGCTTTATCGAATCTTCTTGTAACTTTTTAGCTTTTTCAATAATATTGGATAGTTCTTGTGCTTCGGCTTTCTCGATCGCTTGAAGTATCATTACGGTTTCGTTGTGTTCTTGCCTATCCTGTGCAATATTTAGTTTTAAATTTGAATCGAATCTAATCATTTGGGCATTTTTAATAATTCCAGTATGTTCTTGGAATTTATCAATCTGGAATGACTTCTTTATCTCAAATGAAGTATCTACCTTAATTTCATCACCGGTTGTTTCGAATGTTTCGGGTGATTTCTGATGATCCTCAGTGGCTTGCTTCAATGGTATTGGGAGTTCTATTTCTTCTTCTTCTTCTGGTATTCCTTTCAAATATTGGAATATATGCTCGTTTGAAGATTCCGTTCTAAATTCTTCCTCATAAAATAATGAAATCCCTTCGGTATTCCCAAGCATGAAGAAGGTGTCCTTCCTTGCATTCTGTTTGAGATTGTCGATAACCAACTTCTGTTCTTCTTTCGAGATATAAATTAATAAGTTCCGGCAAGCAATAAAATCGAATTTCTCCTCAAAATGTAAAGGTTTGAAGATATCATGAACAGAAAATTGGCAATATTGCCTGATATTTTCCTTTACTTGGTATATGTCGTTATACAGATAATCAAAGTTTCTATTCAGTGAATCTTGGGATATATTTCTAATGATTTTTTTTTTATAAATCCCCCTTCGGGCAGTGTTGATGCTTTCCTCATCAATATCGATCCCATAAATCTCCACCGGATTATGAATAACGTTAGTTGACTTCAGAAAATTCACGATTATAGCAATAGAATAGACTTCCTGACCGGTGGAGCAAGGTGCTGAGAGGATTTTAATAGGTGTAAAAGGATTTGATATATTTTTACAAATTTTTGGAAGAAGAACCTTTTCTAAATAACGGAAGGGAGTCACATCTCGGAAGAAATTCGTGGTATGGATAGTGAGCAGCCCTTTCAGGTGGTGGATTTCAGTTGTATCGGTGTGGAGGACTTCTAAATAGTGTTGAAAGGTTTCGAATTTTTTAGTTCGAATTCTTTGGTAGATTCTTCCTTTAAGATAATGTTCTCTATACATCGATACATCGAAATTCAACTGTTGATGCACGAGTTCCTTAATTAGATTAAAATACATATCCGAATTGCCTTCCTTGGCAAAAAATTCCTCCCATTGGTCTCTAATCCTCGTGAAAATTTTGGAGACATCAACATTATCGGCCATTAACAGAACTCTAATTTGTTTAGTATTTTATTTAGTATTTGCGCATAGATAAAAATATTCACTGCAAGTGATAAGATAAACTTCGAACTTCTATTTCCTAAGTGTCTATTACCAATTTCCGCTTTTATTCATCGCGATTTTTGGAATATTTCTTGATAAAATTAAAAAGAGAAATTCCTTCTAATTCTGCTTTACGAGATATTATATTTCGAGCAATATGCACTTGTTGCAAGGCCGGATCATGGGGAAATTCCGCTTCAATATCTTTCGTTATTGCATCTTTTTCAATTTTTGATAATTCGATCATTTTTCTCAATCCTTTCAGGTATTTAATCCAATAATTCGGCTGGAGTAATTATCAATAACATTTTCCTTGGTGATATTCTGCACACCGTGGCATTTCAGATAAGTATGGCCTCCAAATTCCCCGAATACCTTAGAGCGTGTTATTTCCACGTTTTTCCCACAGATAGGACAGATAATTTTCAATTTGATTAATTCCATTTTGTTATTCACCTCAGTTTTTTTCGAGTCGAGCCCTTGGGGATCCGTTCCATTCCAGATTACAATCTTATCTTATCATATTATTTTTGAACCACGATAGTAATGATAGTATCTTTTGGTATCAAATAATTATAAGGGGATATCATCACCGATAGATGTGCAAGCTGTTTTTCAGTCCAATAGAGTGATGAAGCACCCCCGCCCTCAAACCCGAAAGATTCTCAGGATGAGTGCGAGAAGAACGAATGAAAAAGTCGATCATATCCATGGATGCGTATCTCGTGAAGAAATCCAGAGAAGTCTCTGTGAGGAGGTGCCCTTGCGAGAGTATTGATTTAACACGCTCGAATTCTTGCTCCCGATAGGGTAAATAAGTTTGCATGACACGTTTAATGTAAGCTTCTCCGGTCAAGATAATGCCCGTGGTACGACGCTCATTCTCGTAGAGTTCGTTAATTTCGGTTGCAAGACCTGATGGCAATGGGTTACCGGAGAGATTTAACTCCATGAGATTGGGTAATCCTTCAAGGCCTTGGATGTCGGTGATTTGGTTATTAATGAGATTTGTTCGTTCAAGGCTGGCAAAGTTAGCGAGTCCCGTAAGTTCGGTGATTTGGTTCCTAATGAGGTCTAGATGTTTTAGGCTGTCGAGAGTCCCCAAGCCGGTGATCTCGGTGATCTGGTTATCCGATAAAGATAAACTCTCGAGGTTGGTGAGAGTCTCCAAACCGGTGATCTCGGTGATCTGGTTATCCGATAAAGATAAACACTTGAGGTTGGTGAGAGTCTCCAAGCTGGTGATATCGGTGATGCGATTTCTTTGAAGATATAATGCTTGGAGATCGGGCAAATCGGCCAAGCCGGTGATCTCGGTGATGCGATTTCTTTGAATCTTTAATGTTTGGAGATCGGTCAAATCGGCCAAGCCGGTGATCTCGGTGATGGAGTTGAAAGAGAGATCTAAATATTTCAGGTTGTCGAGAGTCTCCAAGCCGGTGATCTCGGTGATGCGATTTCTTTGAATCTGTAATGTTTGGAGATCGGTCAAATCGGCCAAGCCTTCGATCTCTGCCATATGTTCTATATTTTCGCTGGATAAATCGAGATGACGGCCACTATCCGCCCAAAATATCTTTCCGCGCACAGTCACATATTTCTCTTCCCAATCCATATCCGATCCGTTTCCGTTCACGCTTTTTAGCATCTTACATCATACAATTCTTTTCGATGCTACTCTATAATGGTCATTACCAGCTTATATAAGTTCATCAAATTTCTTCGTGGGGAGATCAAAACCAAAACCAAATCATGAATCAAAATCAAACCAAGATTAGAACTAAGTTAATAATCATAATTGGCATTGATAATTTCGCCGCTATGATAAAAATGATACTACATACTATTAACTTTTCTGGGGTGCCTTTATTCTCTTAATACGACCATTTTAATACCCAAATATAAAACCGTTCCCAAAAAAAGATATTGAGCATTAAATCTTCAATATCCGATTTCAAAAGTCTATATTCGATTTCTTTTTCGTGGATATTTCTGCGTCCAATTTAGGTTTTTGGCCACTCAATTGTAATTTTTTAGCTTTCAGGATGATTTCTTCCAATTTTTGACCCTTACCGCTATCTCTCTTCCTTAACGGTGGACGAAAAACGAAGCCGATATTTCGCGACCATATGTATCCATGTGAACATAATGGGATCAATATAATACCATATGCCTCTGTTATATTAATTAGGATTAGGATAGTTTTTCCTCAAGTATGCCGGGTATTTTTTGGTTTTACTTGTAAATTATTTCGAAACTGCTCAGCAGTGGGTATTAGGTTCTTCGGGGGTCACAGAAAACTTCAATGGTATGGCATGAGATTGTATTTTCAATTTTTGTTGGTTGTTTTATCGCCGGAATATTGCTAGTTAGTATCCTTTTGTTTTTATCTGCATCATCTTTATCCAATGCCTCCCAGGTAGGATCTGCAGATGATGCTGATTTTGATACCGACACTGATATAGATACGGATGTAGATGTAGACGCTGAGGTCGATATCGAGGTCGATATTGATGTTGACGTGGATGTAGATGCTGATTTTGACATTGACACTGATGTTGATGTTGACTTAGATATTGACGTAGACACTGAGATTGATTTTGATGCAGATGTTGATGCTGAAATTGATTTGGATTCAGATATTGACATTGACTCGGATGTTGACACAGATTTTGATGTGGATGTAGATGTAAGTGGATCGACTTTCACATCGGATTTAATTGAGAGTAAAGGTAAAACTCCGCTGGCTTTATCCTTTTCCCTGTTTCTAATGTGGTCGGGGGCAAGCGGGATATCTACATATGATTTAATCGGACTAAAAGTGCTTTGGGTGATTATCGCTATTGGTCTATCGGTTGTTATTACCATGGGAATAAGTAAACTATGGCAGAAAATTGCAAAGAATTCTGCTTATCGTGTGCGTTTGGGAAACGAATTACTTGGTCGACAAGCTACGGTTAAAATTCCTGTGTCTGTTGATGGAGGGGTTATCTCGGTGAATTCCTTCGATAACGCACAAACCATAGCTGCGC
>JABCSI010000306.1 GCA_018238965.1 Promethearchaeota archaeon | reverse complement strand
TACCGTTTCTGTGATATAGGGGATTGGGAATTCGAGATTATCGCCAATGATCAAGACTTTATCAATGGAATCATAGGCCGATAAGTGATCAGGGGTGTGCCCAGGAGCGTAGAATATGTCAATTTCATCTTCGGTAAAACTGATTTTTTCATCAAAAACTAAGTTGGGTAACAAAATTTCCACTTCACCTTGCTGCCAATTTTTCATTCGTTCGAGATCTTCTTGGGCATTTTCTTGCATGCCCTGTCGACAGAGGGTGTGACTGATGATTAAATGTTCGGGAAAGGCACAATTCCCCCAATAATGATCCCAATGGTTGTGTGTAATAATGATGGTGAGTGGTTTCTCATTAATTTTTTTTTCCCGTAGATATTCCTTAATATATTCCATTGAGTCGGGCCCACAGAACGTATCAAAAAGAAAAACACGTTTTTCTGCGTTGATTAGGTAACTAAAGGTTGTATCGCCCAAAAAATCTTCATAAAATGAAAAAGCAACTCCACGGGAGCCCACTTCGGTAAATTTCACTTTTTCTGCTTGATGCACCATATATTATTTTGTAATAAAAATTCCTTTAAAAAAACACCGCATTATTAAAAATGGGGTTAGATTTGGATAAAACGGAATCAAAAAAGCGGCGAAAATATGGGCAACATTTTACGACCGTGAGTATCTGTGAAGAATTCATCTTACCTTATATCAAAAGACCACCTCTCTGAAAATTTTGAAAAACGTTTTAAGGATGAGAATTTGTTGTTCTTTTTAGTTGATCTTAGGATAATTCTTAACCCCCGTAGTCCATCCTCAGACCGTTTAAATAAAGTGCAATTTCTTCACTTTATTTCAATGACCCTCACGCTCTTATTTCGAAT
Organism: Promethearchaeota archaeon; assembly: GCA_018238965.1. GTDB lineage: Archaea > Asgardarchaeota > Lokiarchaeia > Sigyniarchaeales > Promethearchaeaceae > Harpocratesius. The sequence continues at coordinate 3,853 of JABCSI010000306.1, read as the reverse complement.
CACAGTGATAAGTTTTGGTAACAAGATACATTAATTGCCCCGTATTTGTGCGATAAATGTTCAAAGAACCTGAACGTAAAAATGAGCAACTGAAAAATTCTCACTTTATTTCAATGACCCCCAAGGACTCATTTCGAATCACAGTCATAAGTTTTGGTAACAGTTTAGGGGTTATTGGAGGATATATCCGCGGTTTAATATTTACATGGTTCTTATTTTTCAAAGGTGAATTTAGTTTGTGGTCTACATTAGGAAAACCTAGAAACTTCAAATTTTTTACTTGGATCTTCTGAAAATTCGCCCAAACTGATCCAAAATTCCGAAGATGACCATATTCTTGAAGAAGACATCGACGATGATGATGATTTTAATGTTATCTTTACAGATGAAAGGCTTGTTGAATACCTTTCTGAAGATATGCAAAATCCATTTTATGATACATCATTTTCGGAAAAACCTAAACTTAATGCCCAAAAAAACATCAAAAAGAAAAACTACGAGGAAAATGAAGAATGACTGAAGAAAATATAAACATTAAACCGGATCATCTTAGCATTGGCCAATATGGTCATGCCAACCTAGCCTTAATCGAAAAAGTCAAACGAAAGAAATTTTTTCACAATGGTTCTTCCCATTCACAAGGATTTTTCACTTTATTTCAATGACATCCATGTGCCTATTTGTGCAAACCGCAAAATTTTTGAAAATTCAATTATTTGATTATTTTGAGAATACATGGTCCCGATTTTAAATGACAAGGAACTAAAGAAATCCTTCAAACCGATTGTTGCAGAAAATCCAGATGATTACTATCCTACAAAAACGTTGCGTAAGAATGGATTTCAGCGATATAAATGCTCTTGTGGAGTTAATTTTTGGAGTGCTGTGCCCGCTGAATTTTGTGGAGAACCCGGTTGTAATGAAGGGTTCCAAGTCGTTGAAAATAACCCGACAGAAAATAAACTTTCCTTCATCGGGGTGTGGGAAAAGATAGTTGAAATCCTAGAACCACGGGGTTATAAACCCTTGAAAAGGTACCCTGTGGTTGCTCGCTGGAATCCCACCACCGAATTTACAATGGCATCGATTGCTGCATTTCAACCTTATGTTATTTCAGGAGGGGTGATGGCACCCTCCAAAAAATTAATCATTCCCCAATTCTGTTTGAGATTTAGCGACGTCGAAAATGTTGGCATAACCGGATCCCATTGCACGGGTTTCGTAATGATTGGGCAGCACCAATTTGTTAACGAGGAAGAATGGGATCAGGAACAAGCTTTTCAGGATATTTTTGATTTTCTGGTCGATGGGGTTGGACTTCCGAAATCGGAGTTTAAAATTCATGAGGATGCTTGGGCTGGCGGGGGAAATTATGGCTCCTGTTTGGAATTCTTTAGTCGGGGTGTTGAGCTCTTTAACCAAGTATACATGATGTTCGAGCAGACACCGAATGGTCCTTTACCCTTAAAAATTAAGGTGTTAGATATGGGAATGGGTCAAGAACGAGTTGCTTGGTTTTCACAGGGTACTCCCACGATATATGATGCAATTTTTCCCCTAGTTCTGGAAAGATTACGCAAATTGGTCCATGTGGAAGCAGATTACAAATTATTTAACCGATTTTCCCAATATTCTGCCTTTTTGAACGACGATGAGGTGGATGATATGAAGGCAGCTTGGGGGCTGGTTTCAGAAAAAATGGGTATTCCCGCTGAGGAACTCCGTTCTAAAATTCTCCCCATGACTGCTTTATATTCAATTGCCGAACATTCTCGTGCTTTACTGTTTGCAATATCAGATGGAAAACTCCCTTCCAATGTTGGGGGAGGGTATAACTTACGGGTTATCTTCCGCCGGGCTATGGGATTTATCGACCAATTCAATTGGCCTATTGATATGGGGGAAGTTTGTGCCTGGCATGCTGAGGAATTATTTGATATTTTTCCCGAAGTAAGTGGGCATCTTAAGGAAGTAAAACGGGTTCTGGATGTCGAAAAAGAAAAATTCTATGCGACAAAGGAAGAAGCAGGGAAAATTGTAAAACGTCTTATCAAAAAATCCGAAATTACGGTTGAAAAACTGTTGGAGCTTTACGATAGCAATGGAATTAATCCTGAAATAATCCAAGCTGCGGCGAAAAAATTAGGCAAGAAAGTAGATGTTCCCGATGATTTTTACAAACGGGTGATGGAACTCCATGAAAAATCCGTTCAGATTCATGCTACTCATAAAATTATCAATATCGATGTCGAAAACCTGCCTCCTACCATTCGTCTTTATTATGACGATTATCGCCAAAACGAAAATAGTGCAATCGTCTTACATATCCAAGCCCTAGAACACGAATTTGATGATGATGAGTCCGAAGGAGTAGAATCAGTTGAGAAAATCACCAAAAAGCGTCCTGCATGGGCAGTAGTTTTAGATCAATCTGTTGCTTACGCAACTTCCGGGGGACAATTACATGACAACGGCACGATTGATGGGATTCCGTTTATGGATGTTATTGCGGTGGGCAAAGTAATAATTCATATGATGATAGAGGAACCCTCCTTTAAGGAAGGAGATACTGTCCAGTTAGTCATCGATCCTGAACGTAGAAATTTACTCACATTCCACCATAGTGCTACCCATGTCGTGAATGCGGCAGCCCGTGATATTCTGGGAAATCATATTAATCAGGCGGGGGCCAAAAAAACCCTTACCAAGGCCCATCTGGACATCACCCACTTTGAAAGTATTTCGGAAGAGGATTTGCACAAAATCGAAAAACGTGCCAATGAAATTGTAGATCAGGGTATCAAATCCAATCATCGGTTCATGGATCGGACTGCCGCAGAGCAGAAATACGGGATGAGTCTTTATCAAGGAGGTGCTGTCCCTGGGAAGAATCTACGGGTTGTTGAAATACCTGGAATTGATGTAGAGGCATGCGGGGGAACCCATGTAAATAATACTGCCGAGATTGGGCGGATCAAGATTATCAAATCTCAGAAAATTCAAGACGGTATCGTGCGACTCACATATACTGCTGGAAAAGCCACCGAAAAATTGTTATTTGAGTATGATCGCATTTTATCTTCATTAGCTAAGATTTTAGATACTTCCACACCATATGTTGTCTCACGTACAAAGGAATTGATTGATAACTGGAAGATTCTTCGTAAGGCTAAAAGTAATGGGATCATCCCAGAGGAGGCAATGATTTTATCCAAAGATCAACCCCATACGGGTGATTCGTTAGAAATTCTGAGTAAATTATTGAATTCGTCCATCGAAGATTTGGAAAGCCGGATTCAGAAATTCCTACGGGGATGGGAAGAAATGAAAGCCAAAATTCATCAAATTGCCGAAATCGTGGGCAAAGAAAATATTTCCGCATTATTGGAACAAGCAGAAAAGAATTCCGGCTATAAATTTGTCACAGCATTTTATCCCAACATGGATAATAAAATTCTCACAATTGTTGGAAAAAAGGTGCTCAAGGCTGATGGTAATGTGGATAATAATTCTGCAGTAGTTCTATTTCTAATGGGGACAAACGATTCAGGATTCAATTTCATTTCCATGCGGAGCGAAAAACTATCACAGATTAACTTATCTAAAATCACCAAGGAATTTTTACTCGAGAAAGGAAAAGGCGGAGGGAAACCCGGGGCAACCCAAGGCTTCATTTCCCGAAAAGATCTCTCCTTCGATGAATTGAAAAAACAGTTTTTCGATGAGTTAAACGCGTAACCTAACCTGTTCAACCATTTTTAAGGTTTTTTTAACTTCTATTTATTTTCCCTTAATCTAGCAAATTATCTTCTACTCTAAACATCCCGTGGCTCATATTTCGATTTTCGTGCGC
>JABCSI010000003.1 GCA_018238965.1 Promethearchaeota archaeon | reverse complement strand
GTTTTTTTTCTGAAATACTCTTCACACTCTTTCTTCCTCCCTATTCATCACAATAGTTCTTTGTTGCTAAAAATCCTTCCAATTTTGTTTTATTTATGATTTTTTATTAAATTCAGCCGGCTCTAAAGGAATTAATCGAATTGAAGTATCTATGGAAAATAAAAAGTATTGAAAAGAAATGAAAGAAATGAAAAAACAGAGAGTTTTGATATAACAGATTTCCGTTCCTACGCATTAAAATAACTGTTTACTTAATTAATCTGTCTATTTTCACTCTTTAGGCTTAAATCTTGGCATAATACCTTCTATCTTCACAATCCATTAGTTAACGGTTAGTATTAAAAAATATTTACATTTGGCTCATTCAGAAGCGTTACTCATGAAAGGAAAATTAAGGGAAAAAAAGAGCCTAAATCTAGACAGAGGGATCGATATCCAATTGGTGACGATTATGCACTCTTGCGTTTTCGGTTAACCCGATTGAGAATGCTCATCATAGTTATTCCCCCGATAAATAATAGAATCGGGTTGGGGGCTCCAGCAATATTATCGAAGAAATTACCTGAATCATTAGGATCGCCACATTCATTATCTTCAAATGTATTTTCGTCGGCGCATTTCATATTGTCGAAATTTACTCCCCCATTTGTATTACCACAAAGGTTATTGAATGCAATGTAATTGTTCACGGTGTTGAGATCATCTTTATCCCAACAATTCCCAATTCGAATACCATATCCGGCATTTCCCGTGATATTATTATAGGTAATGCTATTTTCGGTACCCAATTCCAGGTTAATACCATTTCCATCCCAGTCCCCATCAACTTGGTAAGTATTGGTGATTATATTATGATCAATAGTACAGTGGTGGCACCCTGACCCAAAATCTTCAGTATTGAGAAAAATCCCCATATAGCCATTTCCATCGATTACGTTATACGAAATATTTACGTACGTTAAATCAGCGAGATATATACCAGAATTGCCATTTCGTTCGATAGTATTATTGAATATGGTGATATGATTCGAATAGCGAATCAAAATGCCCGTATCTTGATAATTTCGAATAATACAATTCCGTATCACGACATATGTCGAATCTCCCAAATTCTGAAGATGGATCCCGCTGCTTTTCCCTGAAGTATCATCATAGGAATTAAATTCGAACCATTCAAGAATATAAGGATCCTCCTCCGTTCCTGTTCCCGAGAATAGGTCTTCGTATTGATCAAATTCTTGAATATAATTGATAGAAATACTATTCGCAGGTTTAACCCCCCTAATAACTATTGTTGACAATGGATACGAAGCTGCAATTATCGTTTGGTGGAAAGGATCGTCAATTTTGGTTTGACGACCCATAAGAACTAAAGCACCATTCACTACTTTGGCCCATTCCCAATTCTCATTATAGAAGGTATATGCGGAAAATGTGTATCGATCGATCTCCCGCCCGTTAATATCGTAGACCGAAACAACAGCTTCCCCCAGATCATGAGTATAGTCACCTTCTATCCCATACATGATTATATATTCTTGGTCGTCGAAGGAGGTTAAAATAAATCTACACAATGCAGCATCGGCTCCAACTGAAAAATAGTCTCTCTGGTCCCCTGTATTTAGGTCAAAACTATAAATTCCAGCCCCAGTAGAAACATCCATTGCCTGAATCCATATTTTATTGTCTAATCCGATTGTTAAACGCGTCCCACTTATCCATTTGGTATAATCGGATGGAGTCATCGGTTCTTCAATCCAAGTATTGCTTCCGACAGATGCCAAACGCAATTGTCCGTATTCCGAACTAGAATATCCTTCGGACACGCTGATATAAACCGAATTTTCATGAAAAAGGGGATCGCTCACCCAATATTGAATTGAAGAACCGGGGTTATAAACTTGGTTCTGACTCAAACTGTTTCCATTGATAAAAGCATAGCCGATTCCATGGTCTGTGCCATCGATGATATTGTAAACTAGAAAAGGGTATTCCCATGAATCCGATTGGGTGTTTATTAGAAAAGATTGCACGTTATAACTTTTGTCTGAATCTTGAAATATATAATTACTGGTCAGTGAATCCTCTTGAGTCAATGTTACTATTTCAAGGTCTGTTTGAGATGTCCCGGCATTTGTGTACTCAAGCGCAGCATGCATTGTTTCCGAAGAATCGATCACCATCCCCCGAATCTCGCTTCCGGGGTCAAAATTATGATTGGTCCATCCGTTTTCATTGGACCCCCAAGAAATAAAGGCTCCGCCAGTTGTTTCATTTAATCCAACCAATATTATAGTTTCAGATGGGGTGACTTGAAGAACCTTCAAATTATCATCGGGGATGGCAGAAGTATCTGTTGAAATCCCAATGTAATCTTTATACCATATTGTTTCTCCTGTTACTTGATTGAGTTCAAGTAAACGACGACATATCTGGGTTCCATTGTAAAAACTGAGAAGAATCAAATAATTTCCTGATGGTAAAACTTCGATATTACGAAAATAACTCTCAGTCTCTAATAGAAATTCGTTTTCGTATAAGATATTAAATGTTTGGGAATCCATTTTCAAAAAAAACACGGATGCATTATCAGATGATTCTGTTGGAATTCGATTCCCAATTATGAAGAGGTTTTGATTCGCGTCAAGGATAACTTCACGAACATCTTCATCGTTGTCTGGTGTGCCGAAGGAAAAATCCTCCATAGTAGGGAATGAAACAATAAATCCATTGTGGACCATTTCGGTTCGGGAACCGACTACAACTAGTTTGTTATCCGGCAACGATATAGGAAAAGAAGAGATAATATTACTGTGGTCATACCAGTGTTCCCATTCTGTTGTGGAAGCACTCGTTGATGTTGTGGTATCTGTAGGTTTTAGCCCGTTATCTGATTCTTTGTTAAGAACATCAGAATTTTCGGGTAAATTCATACTTAAGTGTTTAGGGGTTGTGACTGACAGCCCAAAAGCTCCTAAAATCAAAATACCGCAAAATCCTAAAAAGAATAATGTCCTACGATTATGAAAAGGCATACTGAATCATTATCACATCATTGATTAAAAAGATATCACCCCAAAATCTAAAAAAACGTGAAAAAAAAAAGAATTTAAGCGAGAATTGGGGATTAATCGCTCGCATTTTGAATGGAAGCAAATTCGGGCATCGATTCACTTGGAGCATCCTTAAATATTTTTGATAATTGGGGAGAATTCACTATCCAACGATCCAAGTACAAAAATGGAGTGTCGATAATACCAAAGAACCATTTTGTCACCATTTGTCCCCATATTGTAGGCAAAACTATAATCCAGTTTCCCCCAAAGACTCCAAATGCCAACGTGACAAATATTACAGAATCAAGCGCCAACATTGGAATATCCGAAAGCACGCTACGAATCCATAAGTGTTTATTTTTGGTCAATTTACGGACCTTCACGTATATAATGGTATCCAAATACCCCGTAATCAGGAAGCTAATCCATGATGCCCCGATTATACCAAATTGCTGACCAAAAATCAATAACCATTGATCATTATCAATCCACCAAAAACCAGCGGGCTCGATGGCATTCCCAAATGCAATAAAAAGGACCATTAGAACCTGAGTAATAAAGGCGATTCCAATCATTTTCAGGGTTGCTTCTTTCCCATAATGTTCATTCATGGTATCAGTAAGTTGGTAAGTAAATGGATAAATAAGCACCGCTGCGGGTGCAACCCATAACCAAAATACAGCCATCTTTGCTGCCAAAATTTGACTTAAAGCCAAATATATTACGTAAACTGCAGTGATTAGACTTTCCGCATCATTGCTTTCTGATTTACGTATATATAACGACATGAATACTGTAGATAATAAAATAGCAAGGATCCACAGGATTCCGAATAGAATTGAATTCATGTTATTTTTTTTCCTGGAGAGTAACTCCCCTTTTGAAACCAAAGGAAGCCACCACAAATTCACATATCTGAGGTAAAAATGGAGTGGGCAGTTGGAAATCTCCAACTTGCTTCAAGCGAGGCTAAAAACACGAAAAAGAACCTCTATGTCCATTTTCTACGTAGAATCGTGAAAATTTGTGTTTTGGCGTTCCAATGTATAAATACGCAAATATCTATGGGCCATAACCCACCAAAGATTTTGGTACTTATTATTTAATTTCTCCCAAGGATAAATAAGTTTTTGGCACGATTTTTTATTAACAGGGGAATAATTAACAAAAATCGACCCCAACCAACTCCGACTGATACAAATCAACTAATATTGTATTCCAAGAAAGAATAATAATAGCTACACGCTAATATTTCTCATGAGTATTTTTGATCGCGATCCCAGATGGAAACCCTGGGCAGATAAATTTGATGTGGCCCTCGATAAACTGGTGAAGGCGAACCCCTATTCATGGCTCACCTTGGAATTAGTTGTAGATCATCAATCTTGGAAAAAAATTGAAGAGATTCCCATGGATCCCCATTTCGAGATGACACTTCCTCAATACTTCAGGGGGGGCATGTGGAAGAGGATCAGAATGCAAAGGTTCAGAAAAGTTGATCGGGAAGATCCTGAGACTGAAATTTTTGAATTCAAAATTTTACGGAAATTTGAAGCCAATTACTAATCAAATTACTAATCAATCGTGTGATTACCAATGAATAAGAAGAAATCGAAATCCCCGAAATCCCCGATTTCTCCAGCACAAAGAGTAACCCGATTATCCATTTTTTTGGTGATTTTGGTTTTTGCCATTAAGTTAATCGTGTCATTTTTCACAAAAAGTCTTTCCTTTTTAGTCGAATTATCGGATTCGATTTTAGATTTGATTGCCGTGAGCATAACATTTATAGCATTGAAGGAAAGCCAAAAAGAACCGGACTTTAAACATCTTTACGGGCATCACAAAATAAACTCTTTTGCAGCATTTTTACAAGGATTGTTAATATTGGGACTGTACGGGAGTTTATTGTATATTGCTATCAAGAATTGGATCAAAGATACCCAAATTGTCCCCGAAAATACCTTATTGGGAATGGTTGCCCTCATTGTCGTAATCTTTTTCGTGTTTTTCATATCCCGACAAATAATAAAAATAGGGAATCAGACTAAAAATCAATTGATAATTGCCCAGGGAGTGAACTTCCAAGGGGATTTTTATCGCAATATTACGGTTATTGTGAGTTTGCTCGTATCCTATTTCGGAATTCCATACATTGATTCCATTATTGCAATTATTTTTTCGCTCAAATCCCTTTACGAGGGCTTTCAAGTCATTTATCGCAGTTATAATGAATTAATCGATACAAATCCCATCTCCAAAGCACAAATTGAGATACTACAAGAAAAATTAATGGAATTACCTGCTATCCAAAACATTCAAGATGTAAAAATTCGCACCGCGGGAAATCAATTAGATTTATCGATGTGCGTTCAAGTAAGTACAGAACAGACTTCTATTGGCGTGGATAATATGGCGAGTCGGATGCGTGCAATAATAGATGAAGAATTTCCCGAATATGAATGCAATACCATTTTTTGCACTTCCAGCCCCGGTAAAGTCTCACCCGCAGAGGATTCCAAGCTCATCTTAGAATCAATCCGAAAATTGGTTACTCACTTCCCTGAAATATCGAATATACATAATATCAGCATCGATCAGTTCCAAAATGAATATCTCATTCAATTACATGTTGATGTGCTTGGTTCAATGACATTACAAGCCGGACACCAGATTATTACCCTTTATGAAGAAAGAATAATTAAAAGATGTCAGTTGATAATAGACCCGGGGTTGAAAATTGAATTTGTAACTCACATCGAGCCCACCCATGAAAAAGAACGGGTCCATGATCATACAGTCTTAATCGAAGCCCCGAATGATCTCCAAAACTCAATATCTCAGATTATTCTTGAAATATCGGATATTCAAGAAATTCGGCAATTATGGGTATTATCAGAAGCGGATGGACTCTATTTATCAAGCACACTCGCGATCGATGGAGAGTTCTCAATTTCAAAAGTTCATGCAATCACAGAGATGGTAGAACATGCGCTCTTTGCCAAATTTCCCAATCTCGAAAATTGCACACTTCATGCCGAACCACTATAAGGGCGAGTTTTTTAATCTACCATGAATATTTTTCTTCAATATGTGTAATTATCCAATTTCATTAGTGGATTAAGTGATAGTAATTGAAATAATGGAAATCATATTTTAAATTTCACTCCCACCGGAGGTGGTTCAATGCTACAGATCGAAGTTCAAGCAACGATCAGTTGGCATTCATTACGAAGATATGTGAAAATGCCGCAAACCTTTGAGATTTCCCCACAAACGAATATTATTGACATCATCTATTGGATCGATAAACAATATTTCGAAAACCGCATTGGATCGAAACGGAGCCATGTTCTGGATTTTATGGAACGAAGAATAAAAAGTTCATTACAAATGCTCTGGAATTCAGAAACTGGGCTCTTTTATGGAGATGTTGGTGTTGAATGCCGAACACCGCCCCCAGATTCAGTTTCTGCTCCGGTCGAGACGGATTGGCGAACTCCAATTCCTGAAGGATCCTGGATTGTTCTCATGCCCGATGCCGAATGCTGATGAAATGCAGTTGCAGAACGTTTGAATCCGGGGAAATTTTTGCGGGGATTACAAATCCAAGTAGGAGAGAAGTCGGAAATTTACGATTTCTACCATCGGCAATATCACATGAATAAAAATCATCACGATGAAAATGATGCGGTTGAGTAAACAATTATTTGTCAGCCGTGGACTCCATGAGCGCCATGATATCGTGATACTTTTTTTTGCAATGATGTTTTTATTGGATTTTTCATGATTACTTAGATCAAATTGTTGAATCTGCGAAATCATTTAGGATCGGGATGCATTTTGATCAATAGTGATTCATTACACAGAACATATGTAGGCATGAATGAATGAGGAAAATTGTAAAAATCGATGGTGTAGACTTAATTTTGGGAAGTCCAGATGAAATTACCCAATTTCAATGGATCGGTGGGGAAATGTATATGTCCCAATTATTAGCTGCATGGACAATTGTTGATCCGAAAAATGATATTTCAATGAATCCTCAAGTCTTGGGAAAGCCAGGTGTAGGAAAAACCACGTTGGCATATTCGGCTGCCAAAATGTTGGGATTGCCAGTTTATATTTTTCAATGCACAGTCGATACACGCCCAGAAGATTTACTCATAACGCCTGTAATTGGAGAAAATCATTCAATACAATATCATGCCAGCTCCTTAGTAAGTGCCATGCTAGAAGGAGGTGTATGTATTTTGGATGAAGCTAATCGAATGGCTGAAAAATCATGGGCCTCCCTAGCCCCATTGTTGGATCAGCGAAGATATGTCGAATCGATTATTGCCGGTGTAAAGATTCCAGCACATCCTAATTTTCGTATATGTGTAACAATGAATGAAGATTCAAGTACATTTGAAATCCCAGAATACATACACAGTCGGCTTCAACCACAAATTTACATCGAATTTCCAGATCAAGAAGAGGAATTTAAGATATTGGAATTCAATCTTCCCTTCGCACCCAAAGAAATTATCGATTTTACCGTAAAGTTTCTTCAGAAAAGCCATAAAGCGAATAGAGATTACACCGTTAGGGATGGGATTAATATTTGCCGTTATTATCTAAAAATGGAAGATTATTATTATCAGAATTACCAAAAAAAGAAATCCATACCTAAGGTAGATAAAAACACCTTCAATCGGAAATTATTTCAACAAGCAATTTTTCAGATTTTGGGTCAAGAGGGTTTCAAATTTTATATCGGTAAGGATTTGGATGAATTTGCTTCCAAACATCAATTCCAAGATATCTTTGATCGACTTAATTCGATTTTCTTTAGCGACAAGATAGAAGATGATGATATTTCCGATGAAATTTTAACTGATGAATTAGACGATGATGAACCTTTAGATGAAGAAGGGGATGAAGATCTATTCTTCTCTAATTCGAATAGACGAAATCAAAGGTCACCTTCGGATTATGATGATGAAGAAGATGATATGATCCATATATTTGAAGATGAAGAAAAGAGAGAAAATCGTACCAGAAGAAATCGGAAAGGAATTTTAGAACCCATCGTTGATAACGATTTAGATGAAGGCCAAAATTTTAAAGATCCAAATGAAATCATCAGGGAATTCTTAAAACGAAAGAATTCAGAAAAAAAGAATCATGTTGGACAAAAAAACAAAAAATCCCCTAAAACACCATCTGACGGGGAAGAAGAGATCGATGGGAATGATAACCTTTAAAAATCTCATCGTGATCCCAACCTATCATGATTCTCTTGATTTTACTTTTGAGGTACGAAGAATATTTTCACAAAATGTACCGGATATTTTAGCAGTTGAATTCCCTGATAATTTAAAAACTAAAATATTACAAGGAATTGAACGAATTCCGAAAATATCTGTAGTTTTGTATTTTGATGAGTATCTTCAGAAACAATTATATATTCCTATCAATCCAGCAGATTCTCTTATTGAAGGTCTTCGGTTGGCAGATGAATACGGAATTCCTACAGAATTCATAGATCTGTTTATTAAAAATTACAATCCTCCAATAATAGCAACCCCGGATTCTTATGTTTTGAATTACATGAGCCTGGATGACCTATATTCTCTGATGAATGAACATCTAGGTTTTAAAAAATATGCTAAACAAAGATATCAGGAATATATCTTGAAAGAGCGCGAAATATTTGAAAAATCAATTCAAGACATGGATGAATTGGAATCATCTTCAGTGGAAACACCACCTATTGGAAAAGATGCTGAACAATGGATGCAGAGTTCTCAAGATTTGGATGAACTTCGCAATTTATACATGGCGTCCCGTTTAAATGAACTAATGCGAGAAAACCCAGACTCCACCATATTAGTTATTATCGGGATGAATCATTGGGAGAGTGTTCGATTGATTTTGGAAAAAGATGTGGCCAATCCCGATCTAACTTCCTTCAGTACTGAGATTCAATCTGAAATATTCAATATTCGCCAGGAAGATATTCCAAAACTCATCCTAGAAACGCCGAATATCTGTTTTCAATATGAATTATTCCGTCAACACCAGAAATTACAGTGGGATGATGATGAATTACCCGAAGGAAGGGAGTTTTTTGTAGAAAAATTTGAAGTTTTTTCGGGATTTAAAAATATATACACTGGGGCCATTGAACGATATCAATTGGAATATGATGAAACGATCAGTCTCCATAAACTCAAATCCTTATTTCAATTTCTTCGGAATCTACCGCTAGTGCAAGATAGGATTAAACCGGATTTATTTGAAATTGTGTTGGCTGCAAAATCAATAATTAATGATGACTTTGCTTGGATTGTCTGGGAAGAAGCAACATTTTATCCATTCTCCAAAGATCCTGCAGAAATACCAACTCTCGATCTTACAGATCGTGGGATATTTCTACATGGAAAATATTTCACACTTCGTAGAAGTATTCCCATGAAATTGAACCAACTTAAATTACCCCTAAAGGAACGTCCCAAAGAAAAATCAGAAGGTGAATGGAGAAAAGAATGGAACAAGGGGCGTTGGAGCCTGGTCTCTCATTTACCTGAAGATATTTATGAGGAAAATTACTTTCAACATATTCGCGAAAGGACTCTGGCGATACTAAAGGATGATTTCGTGAAAATTCATAAATTTTCTTCGACTTTGATGGATGGGATCGATTTTAGAGAGACTATTCGGAATTGGCCCATAAATCACGAAATTTATGTTCGAGAAGAAATCGCCATAAAGGGTTCAGTGGATTGTGTCGTAATAATTTTCGATGAGGATTCAGGACCGGATGAGAAATTCCCCTATGAAATGAATTGGTATGCAGAACATGCAAAAGAGAGTGATTTGGCTTTTTATAGCACTTATCCAGGAATTATTTTAGTTGGACCAGGTATATCACGTATTGAATTGGGAGGGGTTGCTTCCTTTTTCCCACCTCGGGGCATTCCCAACATTTGGGCGAAAGAGTTTAAGGAGGATTATCCCTTTATTGAGACTAAATCCGAACGCTTACTTCTTGCAGCTCTACTCTTTGCCCAAAAGAATTTAGTAACCTATGTAGCTATGGTCAAACCAAGGCAAATTTTTTTTAACATTGCCGCAAAATTTAATATTAAGATTATTTTCTTACCACTTAGTAGATTTAACCCAGAGAGTCTTCGAAATCTACGAAATCTACACATTTTAGCTGGTAAAGATCGGAGAAATATAGCACATAAATACATCCATAAGAAAAAATCATAAACTTGACTTAACATGATGCGTCGTGAATTAGACTGGAAAAAATTGGAAACTCACCTGAATCGTGAAAAATATATTCAATTCCTCCTCCTAATGATTGGAATTTCAATTGGATTATTGCTTTTAGGAATTTTTTTTGCAGATTCACAATACCACCAATTCTTATTAATCGAAAATCAATTTTTCTTTTATTTCTTCTTTATACTGACAAGATTGGGATCCCCATATGCTTTTTTCATATATTTTATCGTCGTTTATCACTTATACGATAAAAAAGTAGCAAAACACGTTTTTCTAGCGACCATCTTAGCCTTGTTTCTTTCACAATTTCTCAAAGATTTTTTTCGAATTCTTCGCCCGATATCTAATATTGTTGGAGGTAAGCCCATTCAGGAAGGATTTGGATTTCCTTCCGGGTATACAATAACAATTGTCGTCTTTTGGGGGTTTATTTTGTTTCAATTAAAGGATTTTCAAGATTCGAAAGAAAAATTATGGATTTGGATTTTTTCGATTTTCCTGATTATAGCTATCCCGTTATCCCGTCTAATTATAGGGGTAAATTATTTTGAAGACATTATAGCCGGATATATAGTAGGGTTAACATTATTATCGCTGGTTGTTTTAGGAGAAGCCAAATTTCGAAGTTTTTATACTAAATCGAAAACTCAATCTTTCTTCGGATTTGGTGTATCCTTAATTATGTGGATTACAGGAACTATCTTTTTAACAATTATCTATCCAGATGACTTGGTTAAGCATATTCAGGATTTATGTACTCCAACTTTGATTTTAGCGAGTTTTTCTGTTATATTTGATTTGGATCTAAAATTTAATCCATCTGAACCAGGGAAAGGAGCCCTAGAGGGCTACAATCATAAAATAATTTGGGTAATTGTTTTGATTCTTGTAAATATTGGAATATATGCTACACTATATGCGATTTTCTCGCAATTTCCCGATTTTATTATAAATGAGGGACTCCGATATGGACTATTGGTAATCAGTGCCATGTTTCTATTTCCCCTTCTTAATAAGATCGTATGGGTGATACAGAGGATAATAAAGAGATATATCAAGTATTAACACTAAATACCGCTAAAAAGGAAATGGATTTCCACAATTGTTACAAAATTGCGCTTGTATCGAGTTTTTAGCCCCACATTCAGGACAAAATTTTGGGGCATCGGTAGAATCGCCTTGAAAAATTTCTCGCGGGAATATCTCCAAATCACTTTTATCAAAAGGAATGTCATTTTCGTTAACTTCAGAGCCTGTTTCATCCAAGAAAGTTCTGGCTGAAGAAAGGGCTTCCGATAACGTCGGCGTTTCTTTAATTAGTTGGATATCTGGAGGTAGTTGTGTATTAGGAATAATATGTGAAGATTTCTTCCGAAATTTTTTCCGTTTGGATCGTTTTCGAGCATTTCTGAAAGGAAAAGGAAGAAGATTGGATAATTTTTCAATGTAATTCTCAATCTGGGCAGTCTCTACCGATGTGGAGGCCTGATTCAATTGTGAGAAATCAACATTCAATTTGGGAAATGCACAATTATCGAACCGGAAAGATTGCAATTTTGTTGCAGTTGAACCAAGTGACTTAATATTTAAATAGTTTGAATCTCTGAACCAGAGTTGTCTAAGTTTTTTGGCGTAAAGTTTCTGGAAATTTATAGTAAAAAAATGGCAACCATTTAAGAACCGAATTGCGATCAAATTATCAAGCACCACCTCTCCATGGAACAATTCGGAATGGGTTGTGTTATTGAATTCAAGCAATTCTAGATTATTGGTACCCTTAAATGTCCCTTTAAATTTGATGTATTTGGAATCAACCATCATCCAACGCATTAACATAGGAAAATTTCCGTGGAAGTCATCAATATCTACGTATTCAACATTTGAAAAGAAAATTTGCTCCAATTTTGATGCATGAGGAAAATCTACCGAGAACTGTACATATTTACAGCCAATCAGTTCGATAAATCTCAATTCATTCCAATCCGATGCAGTTAGCAATATTTGACAGTTTGTGCAATGATGAAACGAGAGTTTTTCGATCTTGGGATGATAACCCGAGATTTTACCGAGATCGTCGGGAATTTTCAGATATTTTTGTTGCTTTATGACTAGCTCTTCCATTTTTTTCCCTATAAGATATCAATACTGATTCCTCTATTTAATCTCTTGGCGGACCAGAGCCTATCAGATTTAATTTTTGAGAGTTTCGGGGATTTTACAATTGATTTATTATTGATTTATTATAGATTTTTCATTGATTTTTCATAAATTTTTCATAAAATATTGTTCCAATTCCTCGAAGGAATAAAAAATGCATCCCCCACTTTCCCGAATACAATATTCTACCTGAAGATTAATTTTAGTTCCCAGATTATCACCGCTCCAGCGAAAATCTCCCCGATAACCATATATTTTTTTTCCATGGGCATAACCAATTCCGATTTCTGCTGCTGTTCCGGAATCTATGTCCGAACCATCCAATATGGCTAAAATATAATCACTTTGGAGAAGGAGATCTTCATTTTTCTTGGCAATTTTCATATTCAAAGTATCTAATTGATTTTGAGATGTTTTAAAACTAATATTTTCTTGGGATTGAAGTAGATTTTGGTGAATAGCGATTATTTGATCTGCGAGAATCTTGTTTGCAGAATCTTCGAAAGGATCTAAAACTATATAAGATTGACTCAGAAAATCTTTTAATTTCTGAATACCCTGCCTCCCAATCTCTGAAAATCCATATGGCCCTGCCAAATAAAGCTTTTTCATAACTTTAATTTGGTAAATGAGGAAAAAAAGTTTGTTATCTGTGTGAATTTTCTTTTAAATTTTGTAAAGTTTTGACAATAAATATGAAAAGAAATTCAACATTGGGAATCTCCAATCGGTAAATGCCCGTTTTAAAACAATATTCAAGATGAATCCCAATAAATTCCAATTTATCAGCAAAACAATCAAATAAGGCTTCATCTTGTAATCCATCAGCAAAACAATCAAAGGAAAATTGTATTGAAAAAGGGTTATATGCAGATTTTGTTATAATTTTCGTTTTGGATAAATGCTCATCAATAAATTGTTTAAACACACTAAGATTTTGAAAACCCACTTGAAAATTACCACATTTTCCTATCGGTCTTAAATGAATTTGAAAAGGGTGAAGTGCTTCCTCCAATATTACAGCAAACATAGAACCCGGAAATTTACAGTTTTGTGGAGAGACCACACGAATATTGATGACAATGTCTTGGGAAGAAGATATTTGGGTTTGAGAAAGAATAAAATTTAGCCCCCTCTATTTAGTAATGAATATATAACCAACTGAGGTATAAATAACTAATCGACAAAAAAGGAAAATGATCGCTAAAAAGGAAAAAATGATCGCAAATATATTATATCAATATGAAAAATGATCATTGAATTTCTTCTTTATGTAATATTTTTGATAGATTTGTTGTTTCCGAATATAAATGGTGGAAGACGTGGGCATGGTTGAATTTCAACAGAATGAAATAGAAGAAGAATTTGATATTGGTACAATCATTAACGAGATATTAGAATCTTCAGAAAATTCTCCGACTCCCGAATTTCTTTCACAATCGTGGACAAAATTATGGAAAAGGACATATGTTAAATATTTAAAGCAGAATGATCAAAAAAACTCTGATTTGGATAGAATTGGCCATATAGAGCGATTAAGTGCATTATATCAATATTATTTGACCCACCATCTTGAATTTGTAACAGATACAATTCAGATCGTTTCCGATAATGAATTAATCCGTATGAAAGGAATAGTATATACCCCAAGACTTGTTTCGCATTTCATTATAGATTGGATTATCGGGGAAGAACTTGATAATTTTAATAAAAAGACCAAACTACTTCGAATTGCAGATATTGCCTGTGGCACAGGACAATTCCTTACGGATCTAACACGGAAATTCCTCCAAAAGGGAATTCTATCAAATTCGGAAATATGGGGGTATGATCGGGATGAGGAAGCAATTAAAATCGTCCAATTATTAAATTCGGAGGCAAGTCATTTTGTTCATAGCGATTCATTATTCGACACACAGCTGGAACAAGAAAACCAATTCGATTTAATTCTGGGCAATCCCCCGTATATCAAATCCAGCACGATACCGGATGATTATTGGAAAGCCTTAAGAGCCTCATATTCCTGCGCATTTTCAAAATTTGACCTTGCGGTGGTATTTCTGGAGAAAATTGTGCGTTTACTCAAACCCGATGGGATAGCAGGTCTGATTATTTCCAATAAATGGATGGTTTCACGATATGGGAAGCTTATACGAAAATACCTATTAGATCATGTCCAGATCAAAATTTTGGTTGATATATCCCAACTGGAGGTCTTTCATGGGATTTCTACATATCCAATTATCATTATTTTTCGAAAGAAGAATCCACAAACAGATGAAAATCCCCCTCAACTTATTTCGATTTTCAAGCCTCACAATTTAAAAGAACTAAGCACAATTTTGACAGATAGAGAAAAAAGTGCAACACATGTGATTGATCAATCGTTCTTCAACCTAACGCCCGATAATATCTTCATTACCGATATTGATCCACAAGATATTCGATTACTCACCCATTTTTGGAATATAGATGAAAAGCAAATTTTTCTCTTAAATTCTATAAAAAGCCCCTTTCTGCTAAAGAAGGGCATCCATACCGGCAATGTGAGAGACAAACTCGTATTTAGCTCGATCCCTCCCACGGAGATGGATAATACAAAATTTAAAAATTTAGTTACCAGTCGGCAAAAAGTGGAACAGTTCAAAATTTCGTGGCAGGGACTCTGGATAAATTATGATCCTGCGATTTTTTCTCGGGAAGAGGGGGATTATGGTTCTCTTCGAGAGGCTTGGATTTTTGAAGCCACCCCCAAAATAGTGATTAAACTCTTTGGAATTCAGCTTCAAGCCGCGATCGATTTCTTCCAGACCTATGCGAATAATTCTTTAATATTACTAATAAAGAGAAGTCAAAATCCAAATTATTCTGCTTCATCAAGCCAAATAAATGCCAAAATTACAGATGGGTTTGCAGCCTTTGCAGATCTCGAATTGGAGTTTTATTATATATTGGGGATTTTAAATTCCAGCCTAATTTCCCAATATTACCGTGCGCTATTTAGACACACGCACGTCCGTGGTAACTATATGCAATTCTATGTAAAGGACTTATCGAAAATCCCAATCATCATACCCGCAAAACCCAACTTCAAACTTGCTCGAGAAATAGCCGTGGCTGCCAAAAGATTGACAAATTATCACGCTGAACCTATCAAAAATCACGATAGCATCTTAGCTACTAAGCAAGAATTGGATGAGAAAGTCGCTTTATTGTATAATTGGAAGGAAAATTACTAATCACGATAATGAAAATAGAAACGAAAAAATCGGAAATTTATGTAATATTATCCCGTTTAGAGAAACATGTCAATAAGGGGCATCAATTCATCACGGAATTTATAAATCCCTATCACTTCTTCACGTAAATCGGTTGTCAAGACCCACAGATTATTTCGTTTGTAATTTAATTCATAAAAATCTTCTTTTTGTAGCCCCGTAGTGAGGTGAAAAAGATATAGATTTTGCAGATAAGCCGCGGAATTCTTGAGCATTTCTTCTTCTTGATGCGTTTCACCATAGGAGCCGAAAACTAAACCAGTGGAAGAAATTAATACGCATGCTCGAGCATTGATATCCTTGACATAGCTTTTCAATAATTCTTGAATCACTCCTCCCGAGGTCGAAATTTTCTTTAACGCCAAGGAAAAGAGATTTTCAATTGAATTACGTTCGTAAATTGAACTGGTTGAATATCCTACATCAAATTTGGAAGAGGCAGCATCAATTTTATCGATTAATGTAATCCTTTGCTGATTCAAATGTTCGTCATTGGCAATATCTGGGTCAAACTTTGAGAAAACTACTAGAATGGGGATAAATAGGTTGAATGACTCAAAAGTGGAAATAATTTTTTGATAATATGCAATCGAATCATCATATTTATCGGAATCTTGAATATCAATGATATAGATCATCATGTCGCTTCCAGTAAAGTACATATCAGCTTTATCAAAATATTGGTCGCGATATTGGGACTGTCCTCCAAAATCAAACGCCATTAAGTCATAACCTAAAATATTGGTATTTTGACGTTGTAGTCCACGGGTTGGAAGTAACTCCTTGATGGCAGAATATTTTTCCGATAATGCGGTTAATGCGGATGTTTTTCCTGCATTGCCTAAACCCAAGAAGACGATTTTTTTTTTCCTTTCCCCATGTTCTGCAATTTGGGTAATATGCCAGAAGATCAATTCACAAATCATTGCCAATTTATTGGTTTCTTCGGGATCAATCCCCTCAAATGAAGAGGGTTCTCGGTATTGGGCTAAATCTTTGATGGAGACCATGTCTAAATCCTCAAAGAAGGATCCCCATTGAGATTCCCATGATTTTAATGTACTAAAGGGTAAATCCAAGATATCCATCGGATTTTTAATAGCGCTGAAATCTACTCCTTCCTGGAAGAAGGATTGAATTTTCACAATAAAATTATCTGGTGTTGGATCCATAATTACATTCAAAAAAGATTAATTTGACATTCCTCAAAAATTTTGTTTTTTAAAAATGCCCCAAGGGGAAAAAAAATCCTTTAAGCCCGTTTGGTTATTATATAATTATACGAAGTTCTTGAAGTGACCCCCATGCCAGATATGATCTCGGAAGCCATTGTCATTCTTTTGGATGCATCTCGATCGATGTTCAGAACAGATTACAGCCCAAATCGATTGGATGCAAGTAAACAAGCGATTTTGGACTTTATTGAGGCACGTACCAATAATGATAAAGAATATGGGGCATCTTCTGCATTTGGATTAGTTGTGATTCGATCCACAGCCGAAAAAGTATTCGATATGGCCGATGGAGCACAATACGGGGATTTTGAGGATTATTTCTCCAATCTTGCTTGTGGAGGCACTTCTGCGTTGGGTGATGGATTAGGATTGGCAATTAAAATCTTAATCGAGGACATACGTACAAATGGTGCCCGAATCCCCCGAATTCTTCTGATCTCGGATGGAACCAACACTCCTACCAAAATTGACCCGAACAAAATGGCATCTTTGGCCAAACAACTGGGAATGAAAATTGATTGCATGCTCCTGGGAGAAGTGCAAGCCTATAATATTTTGCGTCAAGTTTCAGAAATCACCAGCGGGAAATTCACCCATACAAATAATTTAGATGCGATGCAGCGATTTACTCGGGATTTGGCCGTGGGTAATTTCCTTCCACCTGGTAGTAAATCAGATGGTTCCAAGAGCCGCATCCCACAAGCGATTCAAAAAAAAATCGCAAAAACATTACTTTCCGAAGCAGAAATGAGCAAAGGGTCACAGGATCAAAAAGAGCTAATTTCTAGGCTGCGGGGAACCAAATCCTATGAAAAATGTTCGATCTGTTTCCAGGCCAACGACCCATTTTCGAAATCGGATTTCAGTATCAGCGGGGGAATGTGTCCAAACTGCGCCACACCCATGCACTACAGCTGTGCAAGCCAGTGGGCCAAAAATCAAAATAAGGGTGGCGATGGAACTATTTTCCGCTGTGTCCACTGTTTGTATTTATTGAAAATTCCTGCATCGGTTCAAACTGCGGTCCAGATGCACAAAAATCTCAAAAAAGAAATTCAGAAAGAAAATTTTCAGAAAACAGACACCAAAACAGTTAATGTACAACCAGTTCTTGCGGGAACTCTTGGAGAAACGGCGCTTTATTCAGCTTGTCCTGTATGCTCGGATATTTTCGAGGATGACGAAAAAGTTGTCAAATGTGGAAATCGCATGTGTAATGCAATCTACCATATGCACTGTTTTGAAAAATTAGACGACCACATATGCAAGGTCTGTGGATTTAAACTCGTACAAATGTTTTGAGCCATGTCTGAACAACCTAAACATAAATTGACTCCTGTAAAGGTTGTTTTCTTATATAATACTCTCTCCCCTCGAGTCATTAGCCATCTGGAGAATGCATTTCGAGAATATCCGGTGGAGCTAATTATACCCAAAAAAACTGATTTTGAATCTATGTGCCCTCTGGTTGCCCAAGCAGATATTCTCCTTGGATGGAAATGTTCCGCAGAATTATTAGCCCATGCACGCAAACTACGGCTTTATATCACACCGTATACCGGAGTCAGCTATCTTGTAAAAGCATTTAATGAGCTTGAGGTGCCTTTAACATGCCCAATAGTTAACGCCCATGGGGCGGCGGATCTTATTGCCCAGCATGCGGTTGCTTTGCTCTTTGGAATTCTCAACCATCTGATCGTGCATCATCGAGAAATGACCGAGGGGAAATGAGTGCCGGGGGGTGAAGGAATCGAGGAGCCTTACCCAACCCTTCCCATCGGTGGGCGAAAGATCGGACTTTTCGGATACGGAAGCGTTAATCGTCAAGTTCATACTATGTTACAAGGGTTTCCGGTCGAATTTCATGCTTTACGGAAAGATTGGTCCAAAATCTCCTCCTCTGAAGACATTCCAGATAATAATCTTCCTTCTTTAACAAAATATACGCCCGATGAACTGGAATCGTTTATGACTGCCATTGATACATTAATTATTGCTGCACCGTTGTTTAAAACTTGATCATTTCTGTTCACCAGAATTGCCAAGCCCGAAAGGGCACATTTACAACGGAAAATGGCTCTTTCTCCGCCGAGTAAGTCGGGGATGTTACCATCCCTTTCTCCTCTAGGAACGGAGCGTACAAGTTTCCCCATACTCCGCTCGAGCCCGAAAAATACACACGTCACCGTGTCCTTCTTTGAACATCGCGTCACCGTTAGTTCTCCAGAGAATCTCGTCACCGTTTTCCTCTGGTTAAGATATGTATTACTCAATAATCCACAAACTCAAACATTCATACTACAGATAATCGTCAGCACCAAATATTTCATATCAACGTAATATAGGTCTCCCTTTATTGGAATTTCTGCTTTGATCAGGAGGTAGGGTAACAGATTCTCCCGCCTACAGTTTCCTTTCCTATATATGTTATATGGATAATTTCAGATTCATTCATTATTATTATATAGTCCATCGGTCTGTTCAATGGCATCAACATCGACTAACATCCCCTTTTTCATCAAGAATAACAGGATCATGGAGGTTAATTTCGCAAGAAATGACAATCTTTGATATACCACTAACCTCTTATGTATTATCTTGATTTTGTTTTTCATCCCAAACTGATGCAAGAGTGAAATACAATGGTTTATGAAATTCGAGATTACTTCTTATTGTTCGCACCTGCATAGGAAGTCTGCACCTTTTCAAGTTGAGTATAAACTACCTCTATCCCCCTGATTACAAGGAGGCATTCGCTTTTTCCTGCATGCTCTACCCTCTTGACCATTCTACTCGATTACTCGATTCGTACCGATATATATCGGAGTCAATAGGGTTTACCAAGTTTCGATTAACTGACTTTCAACAACTGTTTTAGGGGGTGGCTGTTCCCCGACTGCTTTAAGAGTGACGGATTTATGACTATAGAGCACAAATCCCAAACAGTTTTGCTTTTTAGCACGGTGTATCAAGATTCTTTCACCGCCTCTTACTAACGAGGTTTAAATACCACTTTACTTACGTTCCCCATGACAGTTCAGCCTAGCGACATGACTACTTGATCTTAGCAACCATGTCTACATTGTTCTCAACGCTCCGAACCCACTTGTTACCAAGCACGCTCGTGTGAGTAGGCTCACCATGTCACCTATGGGTCAGTTTTTATCTTGTATTCAGATTAATCGACTTCTTGTCACGACTATAGAAGAAAGAGATTGTTATATAATATACAAATGATTGGTTCTCAGTCAAGAGTTTGGTTCTTCCCCATCCCCAGATCCTTTCTTTTTCTCATTTATCTATGCTTCAATTATCACCTTCCTGTTATGTTTTTGCTAGAATCTTACATGGTGCGATGTTGTGAAAAGAAGTAATTCCACCTAGGCGTTCATCTATATCTTGATTTAAGAGAATACAGTACCATCTTGCACTTTTTTGAAAGTGGGTGCAAATCACAAATTTTTCATACAATTCAAGATTCGTTATCATTATTTTATCTTATCTATTATTAAAAATCCTTAGTGTGGCGAATTTCTGGATTATTAAGTCATACATGTCTGAATGATCATCATTGATCAAATTTTTCCCAACTATTATCTACCCCTTACCCAAGAAACACGTGGAATGATCACCTTAGATCATCTCCGATTACTTGGTCCACAGGGTGTAGTGGTTAATGTAGGTCGGGGAAAAATAGTACGGGAAAATGATCTGTTTAATGCCCTCCAGACGAAAATTATCAATCGCGCTGCTTTAGATGTCTGGTATGTGTATAATCCTGAACCCGACAACTTTGGAAGACTTTGGCCGTATTCCGAAGCCTTCAACACACTCTCCAATGTTTTGCTTTCTCCCCACCGTGCCGATTCCCCCTTTGACGATTTGCGGCGGTGGGATGATGTAATTCTCAATGTTAAAAAAGTAGTAGAGGGACGCACAGACTACTTGCATATTGTGAATCTGGAAGCGGGATACTAATTTTTTCTTTGTTTTACGAGGAAAAAATTACAAATTTAATGATCAATCTTAAATAATTGTCAATGTTGCTAACATCAATGGAATTACAGTGTGCCATCTGCAATGAAGACTACATTGTGTTCAATGAAGAAATTTCCCAGCGCCCTGTTTCTCACGGGATCTGTGAAAAATGCTTTTCGTCCTTGAATACTTCTCAGACATCAATAAATGATCTGATAAATGGATTGGAAGTTCCTATCCTTCTGGTGAATCAAGATGGTACCATTGTTTCCAATAACTTCAACGCTTCTGATAAACTTCGAAAAACCCCAGAACAAATCGAGGGAAATCCCGGAGGGGATGTTGTTGGCTGTGCCTATTCTGATTTACCCGAAGGTTGTGGACATACTATTCATTGCACGGAATGTACGATTAGAAATTCCGTCATGGAAACATTTGAATCGGAAAAAGGAGTTCTCCTTAGAAAGGCTTACCAGTACATTAAAACTAGCAACGGGACTCAATATACGGAGCTCCTCATCTCCACTGAAAAAATTGGTGACTTGGTTCTTCTACAAATCAAAAATTTACCTTAACATTCCGAAATCGGGTTGCCTCAAAAAATCGGAGTTTATATAGTTTTTGTGAATGAAAATTGGTGCTATGGCTGAACTTGAGATTGATTGTCGGAATAATCTGGGAAAGATCATCCTTCCGTGTGCACGGTGCCTTCATGCCAAATCTATTCAAGAAACAAAAGATTCCTTTAGCATTTCATGTGGTTTTAAACAGTTATCGGGAAAATTAGAAGAAATATTGCGTATCTCCCAAACATGCCCCCATTATTCTCAAAATCTGGATTGCTTGTTGAAATTTATAATCCCCGCAGCCACCAATATCCCCACCTCCACTTCGGCCTATTTCCCTCTTTGAAAATGGAAAAAATAAAATTTGATGAAGCAGAAAATATTGATGAAATGAAAAAATAATGAACAAATAATAAAAAGAGTAAAAATATGTTTCGGAAAAGTTAAATTCGCTCATGCCAGGTATGGCTTCGTATCTTCGGGAGAGAGAATTCGGAACTGTCCATCCTCGGCATTTACACAGCCCACCTGAATAGTTTCATCCTCGATTTCCTCTTCCGTAGCTTCCCGGAGAATTTTAATGCCCGTCTTAATCAATTCATCGAAAGTTAGATCATCTTTCAAAACTTTATTGAGCTTCTCCCGGGCCTCTTCCGCATTGCGGCCCATCGCAGTGCCTTTCCATGCCCAAAAAGTCCCGCTCGGCGAGGTCGTCATGACTCGTGGGATCCCATCTGGGTCGACTCCAATTATCAAAAGCGCAGAGCCAAAAGGTCTTACGCCGCCGTGCTGGCTGTATTGTTGCTTAATGTCGGCTAATTTGCGCGTAATGGTTTGGATCCTCACAGGTTCAGAATATGTGAGACGATGGACTTGGCATTGTACGCGAGCATAGTCCACAAGAATGCGCGAATCGGCGTGGAGCCCCGAAATGCTGCAACCGATATGTTGATCAATTATAAAGAGTTTCTGAATCGTAGAACTGTCCATCAATTTGCTAAATTTCTTCCGTGTAATAATCACAGCGCCAGCATTAGACTTCAAGCCAATACACAATGTTCCTCGTCGTACGGCCTCCAAGGCGTATTCCACTTGGTATAGGCGCCCTTCGGGGGAGAACATGGTAATGGATCGGTCGTATCCGGCATCGTCACCTTTGCGCATCATATCGATTTTTCTCCGTGAGAGTATAACTCAATAAAAGACCCGCGGGTAAAAAAATTTTGGGCTATCTTTGAAAAGGAGAAGGGTGATTTTAGGATTTTGTTATATGTTTTAAATGGCGCGGTATTGATTTACCTATCAGTGGTAGGGTGGATACGCTGACTTAGACTTTGGTCGAATTTTTGTAACGAAGGAAAATTTTCGTAATGAATGAAATGGCTGGTGAAGAAAATGAATTGGGACGATTATACAATAGAAGAGCAAGTAGAGATCACCCAAGCCATGGAACTCATTGAGGAGGGAATGGATGCAGGGAATGCCGGCGATATTAGGGGAGCAACATATCTGGTTATGCGGGCAATCGAGATATATTTAAATGCAGGGCTTTATCTACGTATTTCGCCAGCCTTCAATCAATTAATTACATTAGTGCAAAGGGAAACAGAAATTCTACTTATCATGGAAAAAGTTCAAGATGTTATCGTGGAGCTGGAATATTTAGAACTCCAGGAAGAGATCGCCAAAATGAAATTGGTTCTGGCTGTTCTCGCTTATAAACAAGGAAATTATCTGGAGGCTTCCATTCTCTATACTGATATCGCTGAACTCTTCTTTGCAGTCGATCCTGACGATTATCGACAAGCCAGCGCAATGTTTTTGCTCCGGGCCGGTGAATGCTTTGAGAAAATCGGGAGATTGGAGAGAGCCGAGGCCACCATTCTTCAAGCCATTCGCCGGATGGATACCAGTATTTTCAATTACTCTGAACATTTTAACCAACTCAACCGTCTTATTGGAAAAAAGAAATTTGATGTAGCTATTGAGGAATTGCGGGAAATAGCCGGGTTTTTCCGTCAGTTACGGCAAGAATTGGAGGATGTGGAAGAATTTAGTGAAGTTTTCATTTATCTGAAAAACAATGTATTGGCCCGGATATTTCATATGATTTCTGAATTTAATCTACTTAAAATGATGTGCTACAGATTTAACGGAAATGAAGAAAAAGTGCTTGAACAAGCAGAAAAATCTGTGGAAGATTTACGTAGTACAATTGGCATCATCAAGGAAGAATTACGGGCAGAGCATTACAGCACAGCTGATTTACATCGTCTGACTTTTGATATGTTTTTACTCCAGCTCTTCCAAGAATTTGCTGGATACCAAGTGGAAGATCCTTTGGATTTGGTCTTGAGGGGGGTACCCGAGCATATCCAGAAAATATTACGCAAAATGCAATTTTTCCGTTTAACCGAACATATTGTGGAGGTCGATTTACAGCATGCGATGGATATTTTTGATGATGTGCCCTTGTCCCAAATTTTAGATCCCTTCAGGGACTTTTTAATCCAAGCAGTTCACCTTGAATAATCTTCTATAATCTCTTCCCTCAAAATCCTTCATATCACCCAAATCATCCTATCTATCATGATGGAAAAATCTCTTTCTCCTAGCATAATTTGAAGAAAGAAACAAATAAACTAAGTAAAGAAGAAATTAAGAAAGGGAAAAAAGACTGTGGAAATACCCGTATATTAACCAATAGGATTATTCACTTGTCTGTTTTTTGGATTTTAAAGGTTTGCCGTGTTTGGCCGCCCATTTTTCTTCGATTTGTTCCCGGTGGATGGTATTGAAGGTACAGAAGGGAATTTGAAGCACACGTTTTTCTTCGGGATCGTCTGGATCGAGCACTCCGTAATGGACCACACACTTTTGTACCCGGGCAACATCTAAATCGTACGCGTCTTGAAAATGCATGCACCCCACAAACATTAGCCCGTGTTGGAGCATAGACTTAGACTTTTCAATGCGCACATCATTCAAAAAATTGAGAATATAACGATGCATGGGATCGTTCATCAAGCGGGATAAATCAAAATTCTTCAAGAATTTTATGGACCCCAAGGCCCAGTATACTTTCATGGCATTTCGGTAGGCAATATCTGTCATAACATCTGAAAAGTCAGCGAGGGCATCAAAAGCCCTATGAATTCCTAAAGTGAAAGCAAAAGGCCGTAAATTCTGTAGCCACTTTGAGATTTTGGGAATTTCCCGTTTTTCTACCATATCCCAGCATTGATTCGACCAAGAAATAAAACCATCCACATCAAGAAGGTCCTCCATGGGTACATACTCACCATTTTGGATCGGCATAAAAGTGGCCCATCCACAATCATCATGGGTGGAAATCGACCATCCCGGTAAATCTGAAAACCATGTCAGTAATTGAGTGAGCTTACTCGACATAGCTAAAGGATAAAATTTCTGGATTTTCTCTTCGGTGTAATGTTTAATTTCTGCAATTAAATCGCTGGCCGTATATCGCATATTCATGAGATCTTCCAGAGTTATCCGCCCACATAAAGATACGGGTTGGAAGATCACTCCGCCAATAATATCATTGTTTGCTTTGGCATATTCTAAAATGGGACCAATTTCATGATCATTCACACCTTTGGCAATAGTAGAGACCAAGAAGATCCCATCTAGGCCCACTTCGCGACAATTCTGAATCACCTGTTCCTTAATTTCGGTGAGATCCTTTGCCCGTATTTTTTCATAAACTTCAGGGGAATTATCGCTGGAAGCATCCCATGAGAGATAGATTGCCCCCAGACCAACTTCTTTTAGTTCTCGGCAAAAATCTTTGCTTCTTGCCATTCTAATCCCGTTGGTATTTAACATAACGTGGGGAAATCCAAGATCCTTGGCTTTTTGTAAAATATCCAAAATACGTGGATGAAGAGTCGGTTCTCCACCAGAAAACTGAGCAATAGCAGCGTGATATGGGCGTTGTTGAATAAAATGCTCCATAATAGTTACTACCTGTTCATAAGTATATTCTACAATCCTTCCTGCTGCGTTAGAGTTTGCAAAACAGATGGGACAATTGAGGTTGCACCGATTGGTAATATCTATAATCATGAGGTTGGCGGCCGATATATGGCGATCACACAATCCGCAATCATAGGGACACCCAGTTTTCACGGGGTTCACGGAATTTCTGGGAATATTTAAGGGTGTTGTTAGATAAAGACTATCCAAGTCGGTGGCATGTTGATTTTTCCATTTATAATATTCGGGATCAATGGATATTTTATCCATGAATTCTCCGTGTTTCTCGCAAGTTTTACGCATCATCACCCAATTTCTTTCGGGATCTACAAAAATTTCTGCACGAATGGGTTGCATGCATTCGGGACAAATGGACGTCGTTGTTCGAAGTATTTCTACCATAATTTTTACCTGATTTTAGCAGCTATATAATGAAAGGGAATGTGAGTGTAAAGAACGAATTCTCGATGGAATAAGGTGAGACGTTGGTTCCCTTGATCTTAAAAGAAAACAATTATTTGTTTGATTAAAAGTTTTGCAGTATATTTTCATACCCATGGGTTAAATATCAGTATGCACCATGTGAGAAAAATCCAAAGTGATGAAATCTAAATGCAAAGCGCTCTTAAGGGGAGTAGAGAAAGACCCGAGGCAGCACCACAATTATGAGTTATATCCGTACCCGAAAGAATAAGTTTCAATTGCAACAGCTCACCCATCGCTGTGAACAAGAGCTGATACAAGCGTTTAAACGATTTACAGAACAGATTTATGAGGAAATCGAAAAAATCGATGATTCCCCTCAACTTCAAAATTTAATACGCATCGGTAACGCTTTCCGTAATACCTGCGAAAAGATCGGAAAAGATGATGCTAATTTTGGCACTTATTTTAGTCTCATAGAGGAAGTTCGTAATCAAGACCGCAAAATGGAAGCACGTATGGAAGCTTATAAACTGAAATACCATGCTGAAGATTCCAACAAATTCCGGGTCTCCTCGAAGGTACCCATTAACTATATTTCCGCTATTTATCAATCATTACAAGCTATAGTTTCCGATTATCGAACCCAAATCCAAGAAATGCATAACCAGCAAGAACTGCGCAAAACAGAAACTTCCTCTGCATCTCTGGAGGGAAGTAGTTCAGTAGGTAAAAAATTAAAGAATAATTTCACGAGAATCATCACCAAATTCAAATCTTCACTAGATACTTCGCAAAATGGGGAAGTTTCCCTCGAAAATGCATCCCTTCTACAAAAAGGGGTGATTCAAATCCATCATCGTCTTAATCCAGAAGCAATTCCGCATAATCGAGAACAGATTGCAGCATTTCGGGCTAAAACCTCAGAAAAGGATATGAAATTATATCAATTACCCCTTTCCTTTAAAGATGAAATTCAATTAATTAAAGCCTTTGCCTCGGAATTAATGGCTCTATTACTCGAGTATGAATCTCAAGGATTTTATGCCCATATCAACCAACATGTTCCAGTGATTTTAACAACTTATGAAACGATTGCCTCTCAATTGGAATCTTCACCAGAATATTCTCTATCCCGATCCGAGCAAATGAAATTCAAAGATTACTTGCGTTCATTATATAGACAGGTAGAAGATTGGAATGAACGAGTTAATGTCAAATATAAGGATGAAACTTTGCGGAATCCAAAAGAATCAAAATTAAGTCTTCCAATATTTCAAGATAGACTCGGACTATACCCCGAATCCCGCGAAAAATTACGGATTCAACTAGAGGATCGCCGAATTTGGAAGGAACTTACCCGTCAAGCCCATGAAGCTGAAAAAGTGGTAAAAGCACAAGAACGAGCTGAAGCGAAGAAACAAAAGGATGCAGAAAATGTAGTAAAAGCACAAGAACGGGCTGAAGCGAAGAAACAAAAGGATGCAGAAAATGTAGTAAAAGCACAAGAACGGGCTGAAGCGAAGAAACAAAAGGATGCAGAAAAACGTGCTATGGCGCAAAAGAACGCTGAAGCCCGGATGTTGATGCGCACACAAAAAGCGGCTCAGGCTCAACAACGTGCAGAAGCCCGTAAAAAAGAAAAAGAGCAAAAAAATGAGCAACGAAAGAAGCAAAAAGAAGATAAAGCCGCTTCAGAGTCAAATCCCGATACTTCTGATCCCCCAGAAATCGATTAAAATATTAAGAAGTTCGATATACAGTTCGGTTATTGATAAATATAACGTGCAATAGGTTGCAAAATTTTCAATTGAATAAGCAAGAAGAAGAAATAATATGAAAATTTTAGTTAAACTACCTTTCCCGATAATGGTGTATAACCATAATTTTTATTTCGGAAGGGTGTTTAAATTAAATTGGTAGAGGGAGAACTAAATCCCGTTTCTGTCACTTTACTGAAGTTTATACTACAAAATGCGCTTGTCTGAATGCCTTTAAGTTATTCCATCCGAAACTTATCCAAGACGCTAACACAAAAATCACCTTATCATTAATTTCACATTCACCTTATCATTAATTTCACATTCACCTTATCATTAATTTCACACTCACCACATTCTTTGGTAATTTATCGAGTCAATACATATTCACGTTAAAATCACTCTATGTAGCACCCTTTCTCCGAAAGATGGGGGAATTTACTATCGAATAAGTCTTGGTTGGGAGAATTCAAATAATGAATTTACAATTAACCTATGTTACAGCAAAATATTGGACCAAAGATGCATCGCAATTTCAACTGTTGACGAAAGCATCCATGCCCCCAAAAAAATCCAGTTTCTTCATAATGTGGCTTTCAAACCCTGATTTAGAGGATGGTTTGAATGAAGTAGCTAAAAAAGAAACTGAAAATGAACAGGAAAATAAGGTCATCTCGCCTCTAAATCAATTGGAACAGAAGATGGGGGTCTATTTCCCCGATATACCTGCGAAAAAATTACTCACATGTGAACTTCTTCTGGCGCATCCTTATCAAATGCAACATATCAATCCTTCATTAAGTGAACTTCAAGATGAGCACTCTCCGATCGAATTCCCTAAGCAGAAATTTTTTCAATTGAGGAAAACCTTGGCAAAAATCATCCCCCTGCCCCCTGCTATCAAACTCCTGTTTCAACTCCAAATCATAGAGAGCAAAGATCGTACAAAAAAAATCTTACAATATTCTGAATCTATCAAATTATGGGCGTATTTGACTAAATTTACCATGGAATTACTCGCTCGAGGTAATTTTGTTCCGATGCTTCGTGATGTTGAGGCTAACATATTCGAAGGACAATGGAAAATAATTCTTAAAACCCAGTTAGATCATCAACGCTTTAACACTTTATTACGCCAGGCTTCCTGGAGCGGGTACAATATACCAATAAATATCATTCCTCCCCATGGAAACGTAAAAGAATATCAAACTTCGGGTTTATGGCATCCTTCCTATCTATTCGTGGAATATATAGATACAATCGGAGACTATATGATTCGGGAATCCCTCAGTAAGAAATTTCTCTCCAAGTTTTCCGCTTTGTATGAATATGCACCGGAGGAAATGAAAAATGCCTGCTCTGAGGATCCGAATACTCCATGGGATCTGCGCTTTTTACATGCTTGTATCAGTAAGCACCGTGAATTTCAAGTCACCCGATTTTGTGATACTCCCATTCCGGGGATTTTACGGAATTGGGTCCAAAACATCCAGGGTTTTTCCTTTTCCTACGGACTCTCATTCACTTTTCGCTTAGAATATCCCAAATCTGAAAAATCTGATTGGAATTTGGGTTTTTATCTCCAACCTCTCCACGATCCGAATTATTTCATCCCACTCCAGGAATTGTGGGGAGGAATTCTCACCCATCACGAAGAATATGCCAATGTCTGTGATGATGAAAGCGGATTACAGGAAGATACATTACGGGCATTGGGAACATCCTCCAAACTCTTCCCACCAATTAAGCGGGCACTATTCGGAAAAGCCCCTTCCCAAGTCAAATTGAAGGCGGGAGAAGTCATGGATTTCATGCGCTATTCGATGTATCTGCTGATCCAAGCGGGATTTAATGTAGTTTTACCCGAAGAATTCGCCGCACAGGGACAGCAAAGGCTCAGTGCACGGTTAGTGATTCAACCCAAACAATCTACCGGAAAATCGACGGTGAGCACAAATTCATCACTAAGATCAAGCGGCGATGGAGGTGTGGGTTCTCCCCAAGCATTATTTGATATGGATTCAATGCTGGAATTCAGATGGGAAGGTACTATTGAGGGTAAAACCTTAACCGAAAAGGAATTTCTAGAATTAGCCAATGCTCGGGAACCGCTTATATTTTGGAGAGATCATTGGATCTTGGTGGATCAGGAAGATATGGAAAATCTTCGCCCGATTTTTGAGGCAAATACGAAAATAAAGGGGGATATTCCGTACACTGAAGCGCTAAAATTGGGGATGGTCGGAGGAGTTAAACTTGGTGAAGGAGCAACTCAGTATGAAGTCGTGGTAGAGGGCAATTTCAGTGGAATCATTCACCAATTGGAACATATCGATGAATTTGTTCCCATAGCAGATCCTTTTGATTTTCAAGGCACATTGCGTCAATATCAACAAAAAGGGCTAACATGGCTCACCCATATGACCCGGTTGAATTTTGGGATTTGTCTTGCGGATGATATGGGCTTAGGTAAAACAATAGAAGTAATAGCCTTTTTACAAAAACGACAAGAAGATGTACCCCATGCTTTAGGTTCGATCCTAATCGTCTGTCCCACTTCCGTTTTGTTTAACTGGGGCCGAGAACTTCGCAAATTTGCACCCTCATTGAAGGTACTTACGCATCATGGTCCCGATCGTCTCAAGGAATTAGAGGCAGTCAAGACATTTTCGAACAAACATACTGTTATTCTAACCACATATGGTACCCTGCGTAATGATATCGACTTTTTGGAAGCGATCTCCTTCGCAGGAGTGGTGTTGGATGAATCCCAAAATATCAAGAACTACCAAGCGCAGAAAACCAAAGCGATCCTTCGCTTAAATTCCCAGTTTCGGATTGCACTAAGTGGAACTCCGATCGAAAATCGATTGATAGAATTGTGGACTCTCTTTGAATTTCTCAATCCGGGCTTGCTAGGAAAACGTGCCATATTTCAGAGAAAGTTCATCTTACCGATTGAACGGTATCACGACGAACAAAGTGCAGAACGCCTCAAAAAATTTATCGCCCCCTTTATTCTCAGACGTCTAAAAACCGATAAAAATATTATTCAGGATCTCCCAGAAAAGAATGAAATCAAGATTTACTTGGAATTGAGTCCCCCCCAAGCGGCACTTTATACCCAAGTAGTCCATGACACACTCGAAGAAATGGAACAATATCCCGCTGAGGATGTTAAGCGCCGGGGTCTAATTCTGAAATTACTCACCTTCACTAAACAAATTTGCAACCATCCCGTACAATTCCAGCACAAGCCCGATGACGTAGTTGAAATCCTTCCTGTGGGAACCTCACCTACACCATCTACCACATCTGGCCCATCAACCCCAAGTGCTCCATCTGATCAACTTGATTCTGGGGATACCCATCAAATTGGATATAAACAATTTCTCCACGGTTCGCAGAAATTGGAACGCTTATCGGAAATGGTGGAAGAAATCCTGGAAGAGGGTGAAAAAATTCTTATCTTCACACAATTTAAACAAATGGGAGATCTTTTGAAATCCTTTCTGGAAACAAAATACAAAGTTCCCATCGGCTGGTTTCACGGAGGAGTTCCAATCAAACGTCGGCGCACTTTGGTGGATGAATTTCAATCGACAGCGTATGATTCCATGCCCATATTAATCCTTTCTCTTCGGGCAGGAGGGACCGGATTAAATTTGACACAGGCTTCAACGGTATTCCATTATGATCGTTGGTGGAATCCCGCAGTGGAGGATCAAGCCACGGACCGTGCATACCGAATCGGCCAAACTCAACGTGTTAATGTGTATAAATTCATTGCAACGGGAACCATTGAAGAAAAAATCGACCAAATGTTAGAAGAAAAGCGCGCGCTGGCCGGAGCAATCCTCAGCTCCAAGGATGAAACATGGATCACTTCCCTATCGAATGAAGAACTCAAGGAACTCTTTTCTCTTTCCCAAACCACGGAGGTATATTAAATGGACCGCAGACCAACTCCCCGAAAAACTCCCTACAATCGAAAAAATTTTCAAAAATCCAGTCACAAAAAACGAAATCATCAACAGGTCCGTAAGGAAGTTCAAGAAATCAAACGTGAATTACATGGTTTTGCCCAATCTAATTGGGGAAGGAAATGGGTTAACCAGATGTTAGAATACGGTCGCCCCTTCCGAATGCAACGGGGAATCCGGTATTCCCAAGAAGAACGTGTATCAAATATAACCATCACTCCGGGGATGATTTTCGCAACTGTGCAAGGGACCGCCCCTACACCCTATAGAGTAAAAGTGATGTTCGATACACTTTCCGAATCGGAATGGGAGCGAATCAGTAATAACATTGCCGAAAAGGCCTATTATACCATCAAACTCTTGGAAAATACAATTCCAGAAGATTTCGAAACACTTTTTGAAGAAGCAGGAGTCGAATTGTTTCCCAGTCGCACCTCGGATTTGAATGCGTCGTGTTCATGTCCTGACCAAGCGATTCCATGCAAACATATTGCTGCTACTATTTTGTATGTCGCCCGTGTATTCGATTTTGATCCCTTTCTCTTGTTAAAACTCCGTGGGAAAGACCGAAATGAAATTTTGGCTTTGATTAAAGAATCGCGCTCGTGTGCAAAAGAACCTATCTCCATTTCGGTAAAAAAGATCCGGAAGATGATCAATATCGCATCTGCCACCTTCGATGTCCCTATTTTACCTTCTCAGGATTTGGACCCTTCGGCCTTTATTCAGGCCAATTCCCCCTATAAAATCGGATTTCGATTCTCCAAACCGGGGAAAGACATAAGTACTTTAGACAGTTTGGGACTGGCGCCAAATTTAGCGAAGCCCGATGAATTCGTGCAAGTTTTTCGGGAGCTTTATTTGAATGTCACTCAAAAAACCTATCGTTTGGCAACTAAACTAGGCGATTCTAAAAAATAGAAGTTTCTCAAAAAAGGTCAGTCTTGTTATCCGAAAATGGCCTAAATATAAAAGGAATTATCATTTACTTTGACATTCTCGCGTATATTCTGGGAATTCAGGGTTTGCTCCCGCTGTCGCATATCCTTCACAATTCGTTCGTGGGTCTCCAGAATATCTACGAAAAGTCCACCCTTCAGAAGGCTTAAGAAAAGATCAAAATTCAAACTTCGGTGGGCTAAACGGGTATTGACTAAGAGGTAAGC
This sequence comes from Promethearchaeota archaeon, assembly GCA_018238965.1. Taxonomy (GTDB): domain Archaea; phylum Asgardarchaeota; class Lokiarchaeia; order Sigyniarchaeales; family Promethearchaeaceae; genus Harpocratesius. Next base: position 12,676 of record JABCSI010000003.1, on the reverse strand, counting down.
CAAGAGATCAATCTCTCCTTGAACCTGCGACATCATGGTCATGAATTGACTTTGATCTTCCACGGCTTTACTTTGGGCGACCTCGGCCAAGCGGTATTTACAAAAATCATAGAACCCGGATTCCAATATGGCATTGAGTATGAGCTTTTTGTTCGCATGCGAGAAGAGTAATTGGTCCGATCGCGTAAATCCCGAAATAGTTTCATCAATGGCCATGTTTAAATAATCCATTAGCGAGTTGATCGCTTTCTGATAGTTGAAGAAATTAGAGACGTCGATGATTTGAGCATTTTCTTCGATCTCATCACCATTACCGATGCCATTTTCTTCCAAATCTAAGCCATTTGGGGAAAGGAAGGGGTTTTCGGGAGGCATTGCATATAAGGAACATAACATCCTCTTATTAATTTTTTCTTTAGCACTAATTCTCCATTTCTGCTTCAATAGAAATGCTATAGATCACTAGAAAGGGGTAATTCGGGACGAAAACGGAGCCGAAAAATGTACTGGAATAATCTTGTAAATGGATAGATCATGGAAAAGTAAAAATAGAATTTATGGGAATTTAATAGTAATGGGAAAAATCATGGTAAAAAAGATTATATGTCGAAATATACCAGCTAGTTGCTTGTAGTTACCGCAGATCGCTGGGTTTGGGTAGCTCTGTTTGGGCGGCGCTATCGAATAATGATGTTCCCGATTGCCCTGAGGCCGTTTTGGAAATTCCGAATATTTTTTGAATTATGGAGTTTAAACTGAAGGAGCACAGCATGTACCAACCGGTATAACCTAAGAATCCCGCTTCCACGGCCAAATTGCCCAATGTGGAAAACATTTGTGCTCGCATCATGTTTACAATAAAAGCTGGGAATTCTTCCATGGGGTTCATGGGAGGGAGAGCAACAGGCATCTGAATGATGCTCCAATCTGGAGTATAAAGACCCCGAATGACAAAGAAGAAAGCCATCAATGGAATAAAAGTAATGAAAGTAGGTTTTAATCGTTCCATTTGCATGGATTGCTGCATTTTCTGGACACTTTCATCTTGACGTTTCCATTTTTTGTATTCACGGGCATATCGTGAAGGATTGGTCTCCGAGAGCTTCAACAATTCTTTTTTCTTGGCATTGTGATCGCTCACCTTTTCTTGAATTCGTGCAGCTTTATCATGATCAATCAATTTTTTATTTAGGATGGTGGATGTCAATGAAACCACTAAACATATAAGGAAAATAAACCAGAGCGAGTTGGGGGGCCGGGAAATGAGGAAAATGAAATCGGCCCACGCTTGAATAACCGCAAACATACATCATATTCAAGATTCCAATAATAATAAAATCTTCCGTACGAAGGAGTGAAAGAAATTGAAATGGAAGAAGAAACAAAATTGATAAGAATTTGGAATGGGAAAGGGAAAAAAGATAAAAACTAATTAGCCAGATTAGCTAAATTAGCCAAATTAATCGAATAAATCAAACTAGTTGAATTAGCCGAAGAATGAGCCCATACCCGGAAACTGCTCTTGGGCAGCTTCTTGGGAAATGGTTTCTGCGTAATTTTGGATAATCCCGACAGTTAAAAGCAATCCAGTTCCTGTACTCAGCGCTCCCAGGAAATCAGCTAGGAAACTAAGCACACCGACAATAATCCCACATATAATGGTTAAGGGACCGATATATCGTTTGAGGATTTTTTCAATAACTTTTTCACTTCGACGAAATCCAGGAATTTGCATACGGGAATCGAGAATTTGCCCCGCTATATCCCGGGGTGCCAGTCCTGATACCTCTACCCAAATTTGTCCGAATACCACACAGATAGTGACAAAAATTATCAGATATATGGAGGATTGCAGGATCAGATCCCCCCCTTCTCCTTCTTGGAATGCAGTGATAATGGATCCCAAGCCTTGGGGGGCAGTAAGGTATTTAAGCAGCCCCCGCGTAGGAGAAAGGTACTGCCCAGACTCCGAAGTTTCAAATTCCCCGAACCAACTCACCCACCAAGTCGCCCTTCCCGAATCCTGGGACCAATTCCAAAGTAATTGACCGAAGAAGAGAAGGTTGGCATACAGCGCTTGGGCTAATATGACGGGAATATTCGATACATACAGTAATTTCATCGGATATTTTCCTTTATACCCCTTGTAACCGGCATAGGTCAAGGGGATTTCCACCCGCATTGTTTCAACATATATAACGACGAAAAATATAAGAAAAGTTGTAAAAAGACCTAATAACCCAGGAGCATTCGCTTCACGAATCCACAAGTCTCTAATTCGGAGATCGGTATTAGAGGGATTAAAGAGAACGGAAAAGAACGCGATGATGATTCCCTTGGGTAATTCATCTTCATCTCCGAACCAACTGAAGGAATTCCAGAATATTTGACCGGCAACACCACTGGCAATGAAGAGTGAGATTCCAGAGCCCAATCCATAGCCTTTCTGTAGAATTTCATCCATCATCATGATTACAATGCCGGACATCAATAATTGGATGAAGATTAAGATCATGGCAGTGGTGGTCAATCCTGTTCCATCGGCGTTGGTATGGTCTCCAAAAGCATCTCCGAAGATATAGGCAATGATTTGGACCATGGTAAGAATCATCGCTATAACTTTCTGCGCCCCTGTGAACAGTGCCCGGTCGCTCGGGTCTGACATGTTAACGTTGATAAGTTTTGAACCTTGTAATAATTGAAGAATTAACCCCGCAGTGACTATGGGTCCGATACCAAGCTCGGTTAGGGTACCACGATTACTGGCAAGAATAACACGCAGCCAATAATAATAATCTGCGCCAACTTCAGTCGCAATGCCATACAACGGCACGTTTGACATGATAATGTAGATAAGCAAGACAATGAAGGTATAAATCAATTTGTCTTTAAATGTTATTTCCCTATCGGGTTGTTTAATCTCGGGAGTAATCCGAACAAACGGGGAAAATAGTTTTAGGAATTTACTTGTCATTATATACGCCTTAAAATTTTAATAGTCAGTTATTACTCGTACGATTAGGAAGGTCAATTTTAGAAATTTAAAAAATTTTCTTATACGTCCATATTTTCATTTTCTTACTGAATGGTGCAGACAAATTAAAAATTGGGTCATATTTCCAAAATGAAGGGATTTTCAGTTCGGAGATGAATTTCAGTTTTCAAATGCCGCAACTTATAAAAAAATTTAGAAATTATTTTTTCATTTCTGTCCTAAAAGAACTAGGTTGAATTAGATCTGGGGAATGAATTAAGTATGATTGTAAGTTTCATTATCACATTTCGGGAAACACTTGAGGCCGTCCTAATTACCGGGATTATACTGAGCTATCTGAGTAAAACAAAACAACATGACACAAAGAAATATGTATACATCGCCGGTTTATTGGGAATTATTCTCAGTATTGCTTCAGGCATTCTTATTTATCGCGTTTTGGGAGGATTTGAGGGTCAAATTGAACAAATTTTTGAAGGTGTGTTGATGATTGTCGGAGCATTCTTGATATCAACCGTCATTATATGGATGATGCACCAATCAAATCGAAATATGGAATTGCAGGTGAAGGTCGAAAAAATGGTGGACAAATCGGAAAAACGGGGAATTTTTTTCTTGGTTTTTACCTCGATTCTCAGAGAGGGGATTGAAACCGTCATCTTTTTGCGCATCACCTCTCAAACAAATATCGAAAATTCTTTCCTTGGGGCGATTCTTGGGATTTCCTTCGCAATAATGATTGGTATTTTAATTTATCAAGGATCATTAAGAATGAATTTGAAAGTATTCTTCCGAATTACCAATATCATTCTCATACTCATGGCGGCTGGATTGGTTGCCCACGGATTACACGAATTGCAAGAAGCTTCTATCATACCAATCATCGTGGAGCACGTATATGATATCAATCACATTTTGGATGAAAAAGGGACCCTTGGGAGTATATTAAAGGGATTATTTGGATATAATGGAAATCCATCATTATTGGAGATCATCAGTTATGTTCTGTTCTTGATTTTAGCTTTTCTTACCAATTTTCTCCTGAATCGCAAAAATCATTCGATAAAATCGGATCTATAATTCATTTACCCCTGCTTTTTTGATTTTTTTTTTTTTTTTAATAATTTATTTACCCGTTTTCGATTCTACTAAGCCTTATCATGAATTGAATCAACCAAAAAGATATTTGATCATTTCAAATCGAAAATATTTCACTGATTATTAGTGAAAAATGTTAACTATAACTTAGTGCAAAAATCGGAACAACAAAAGGCTTTACGTGAATATAACGGATGCAAAAAGACCTATCGGTTAGTAGAATGTAAATATTATTTCGTAAAATAGGTAAATGGGTAAAATGCATTCGAATTTAATCGGAAAAGAAATCAATCATTAAGAATAAAATTCAACCCGCATTAGCTAAAGTAATGAGTAAAGAAAGTAAAGAACCCACCAATGAAAATTCACCCAATCTCCCCGATCAACCTCCACAACTGGATCCATGGGGTCAAGGATTGTTTTCGGAGGAAGACTATGAGCGCTTGACGAAAGAATTTGGCATTGGGTTAATACAAGATGTGGATATTCCCTATTCCATGTTTGAAAAAAACCGCTTTTTACGCAGAAAAATCATCTATGGCCATCGAGATTTTCACATGATTGTGGGCGCACTCCAACATGAAAAACCCTGGGCAGTCATGAGCGGCATCAAACCCAGTGGGCGTTTTCACCTCGGTACCCTTATTACTGCTTCTGAGATTGTAGAATTTCAAAAAATGGGCGGGTATGTCTACTATGCAATCGCTGATGTTGAATCATTTGTTGACAATGGTATGTCCTATGACGAATCCTTCGAATATGCGGTGGATAATATCGCAGATGTCTTGACTTTGGGTCTAGATCCAGAACGAGCCTATATCTGGATGCAATCTCGAGAACCAAGAGTAAAGGACATGCCCTACACAGCAGGTCGCCATGTGACCAGTAATATGATGCGTGCAATTTACGGTGAACGGGAGTTTGCTCTATACATGGCGGCATTGGTGCAAGTAGGCGATATTTTAATGCCCCAGCTCCGAGATGACGTGATGCCGACAGTGGTACCGGTAGGAATAGATCAAGAACCCCATATTCGATTGGTGCGTGATCTCACCAGACATTTCTCTAAAACTACTATTAATCTTGAAACTGGGAAAGAAGAAAAAATCCCGTTCTTTAAACCTGCTGCCACATATCACAAACTTTTGCCAGGTTTAGATGACATCAATAAGAAAATGAGCAAATCCCGCCCCAACAGTTATTTCAACCTCGGAGATGATCCGAAATCCATCAAGAAAAAAATGATGGGCGCATACACAGGTGGTCGGGCGAACAGAGAAGAACAGGAAAAGTTAGGCGGAATTCCCGAGAATTGTATGGTCTTCAAACTGTTGGAAATTCACTTCCAACCCGATGATGCAAAACTCCAAGACCGTTATCAACGCTGTCGCGGTGGGATGCTCTGTGGAACTTGCAAAAAGGAAGTGGTTAAGGTGATATTGGATATGATCCAAGACCATAATGAACGGAAGAAAGAGTTTATACCCATTGCCCGTGAGATTTTATCCCGAGAACCCTATTAAATTATTTTCCAAATGTAAAAATAATAGAGTTATTTTTTCAAATTTGTTTTTTTAATAGAATAAATTTTAATAGTCGCATTTCCATATTTATTGTAATGGGAACGGAAGAGCAATACTATTCAAGAAACTTAGAAGACGTCCTCTCGCCCTATTTTTCGAGAAAAGAGATCATCGGTATTCGCGGAGCACGGCAAATCGGGAAAACTACACTCCTTAAAAGGATACAAGACTTATGGAAGGGTGAGAGTATCTTCATCAATATGGATCTTCGCGAAAATCGCCGAACGTTTGAAAGTGCACCGCTTGATTTTGTTGCTCGTGTTACCGCTTCAGCTAAGGAGATAACCCCGAGTAACAAATTTCTTATTATTCTTGACGAAATTCAAAGGATACCAAACGCAGGAGAACTTTTAAAAATTGTCTATGATGAAGCCAATGAAACCAATAAAGTTAAAATCTTCATATCGGGATCTTCTTCCTTAGAATTAAAAACCAATGTTCTTCCCTTTCTAGCAGGGCGCCTTCTCCTTTTCGATCTCTTCACATTTAATTTTCAAGAATATTTATCGACACAAGATAAAGGATTATTACACCTACTTAAAAAAAAGCAAATGTCTCTACAATCCTTTATCAAAGATGGATCAGCAATTGACCCGCCTTCTTTTCTCTCGGAAAATGTGCACAATTTAAAACATTATCTCATTTGGGGTGGATATCCAGAGGTCATCAAAGCTCATACCGATGAGACACGCCGTCGTCTTTTGAATAATATCATGAATCTCTATTTGGATAAGGATATAGCGGCATTCTTTGGATTAACTGATACATCCAAATTTGAGGCACTCCTTAGAGTTCTTGCTTTCAATATAGGAAATATGGTGAACATTTCAGGACTCTCTTCAGATTTGAAATTGAGCTATCGCCAAACGGAACATTTTTTGGAAATCTTGGAACACAGTTATACGATAAAATTAGTACGCCCGTTTTACAAAAATTTGGTCACCGAAGTCAAAAAAATGCCGAAACAGTATTTATTCGATTTAGGGATGCGCAATGCAATTTTGAATAATTTTACCCCTTTTGACAATCGAACTGATCGTGGAGAGCTCTTAGAAAATTTCGTATTCTGCGAATTACAATCTAATTTTGAAGGATGGCAGATAAATTACTGGCGAACTACGGGAAAAGCGGAAATGGATTTTATTTTGCGAAAGGATAATCAAATTGTGCCCATTGAAGTTAAATTGGGGGGAAAAAAATTAGGTAAAGGATTTTATAGTTTTTTAAAGACATATCATCCAAAAAGGGCAATAATTGCGACTCTCGATAAATTTAACGTAGAAAAAGTACTTGAAACGACTGTGTACTGGGTTCCAGCCTATTATTTTTAGATCTTCTCTCGGTTTGGATTTAGAAAAAAAATTGAGGGGATTCAATTGATGTCAAACCTACTCCGAAGATTCTCACAATCCGTGAAACACGAATTCACCATTTTTATCCACGTCAATCGTAATTTCCTGCCCTTCTTGAACACTCCCTTGCAAGATTTCCACCGCCAGTCGATCTTGAATAATTCGTTGGATCGCCCGCTTTAGGGGGCGAGCACCGTACTCAAGATCAAACCCGATGTTTGCTAATGCATCCTTAGCTTTTTCCGTGAGATTCACTGAAATATTCCGATCCTTGAGAATGCGGTTCAAGTCCTTGATTTGAATATCCACGATTGCTTTAATTTGTTCGATTTTCAAGAAATTGAAAGTTACAATATCATCTATCCGATTTAAAAACTCGGGACGGAAATATTGTTTCAGTAATGTATGAATTTCTTCAGAAGTTAAGGGAGTACCGGCCTTATTTTTCTCCGCAATGAGACTACTTCCGATATTGCTTGTCATAATCATAACCACATTCTTGAAATCAACCGTTCGCCCTTTGCCATCTGTGAGGCGACCGTCATCGAGAACTTGAAGGAGAACATTGAAGACTTCATGATGGGTCTTTTCGATCTCATCAAATAGGATCACCGAATAGGGTCGTCGGCGTACGGCTTCCGTGAGTTGTCCTCCTTCATCATAACCAACATAACCAGGAGGCGCTCCTATCAGTCGCGAAACACTGTGTTTTTCCATGTACTCTGACATGTCAATGCGGATTAGAGCATCTTCACTATCAAACAAAAACTCTGCAAGGGCCTTCGCTGTTTCTGTTTTCCCCACACCAGTTGGTCCTAAAAAGATAAATGAACCAATTGGCCTATTGGGATCCTGAATACCCGATCGGGCGCGCCGTATTGCATTGGCAACCGCCACGAGCGCGGGATCTTGACCGACAACTCTTTGTTTCAGGCGTTGTTCCATTTCTAAAAGTTTAGTTCGCTCCCCTTCCATCAACCGACTCACAGGGATATTGGTCCATTGACTAATGATCATAGCAATGTCTTCTGAAGTCACTTCTTGGCGCAACATACGTTTATCGGCAGCAAGTGTGTTGAATTTTTGGGTTAGGCGATCTTTTTCTTTTTGTAAATCTAATCTAGTCCCGTATCTCAACTTTGCTGCTTTCTCTAAATTTCCTTTTCTGGTTGCTTGTTCCTCTTCAACTTTTGATTCTTCGATGCGCTTATTTATTGTGGATATCGTATCAATGAGCTTTTTCTCTTCATCCCATTGGATTTTAAGCGTATCATATTTAGCTTGGAGGGACTGAATGTGATTTTGACATTGTTCTTGGTTTTTTTTACCAATTTCATCCGTTTCCCCTTTGAGTGCCTCTTGTTCTATCTGCAATTGGATGATTTGGCGATGAAAGTTATCCATTTCTAACGGCATTGATTCTAATTCAATCCGTAATCGAGATGCGGCTTCATCGACCAAATCTATCGCCTTATCAGGTAAAAAGCGATCGGTGATATAGCGATTGGAAAGGGTGGCAGCGGCAATAAGAGCACTGTCCTTAATATGAATACCATGGTGCACCTCATATTTATCTTTGAGGCCTCGCAGAATCGTGATGGTTTGTTCTACCGAGGGTTCGGCTACAAGCACTGGTTGAAATCGACGCGTAAGAGCAGTATCCTTCTCTATATATTTACGATATTCTTTAATTGTTGTGGCCCCGATACTCCGCAATTCTCCACGGGCTAAAGCAGGTTTGAGCATATTTGAGGCATCCATAGCGCCTTCAGCCGCTCCTGCGCCCACTAAAGTGTGGAGTTCATCAATAAAAAGGATAAACTTCCCGTTGGATTTGGTAATTTCATTGAGCACACTCTTCAAACGTTCTTCAAACTCACCCCGGTATTTTGCTCCTGCAATGAGTTGCCCCAAGTCGAGTGCTACCACAATTTTTTCTTTCAAAGATTCTGGAACGTCACCATTGTGGATCCGTTGTGCAATTCCTTCGACAATTGCAGTTTTTCCGACACCCGCATCTCCTATTAAAACGGGATTGTTTTTCGTGCGTCGTGATAGAATAGTAATTACTCGCCGAATTTCATCATCTCTACCGATTACAGGATCGAGTTTACCTTGGCGGGCATAATCATTGAGATTTTTTGTATATTTTTGAAGGGCATTGTATTTATTCTCGGGATGTTGGGAATCGATGGTGGTATTTCCCCGTATTTCTTTGAGGGCCCGAAGAATTCTTTGATGGGTCAAGCCATGACGTTTCAGAATCCCCGCTACCGATATTTTATTGGATTTACTGAGTGCAAGTAAAATGTGCTCTCCGCTAAGATATTGATCATGAAATGCATCCATTTCGGCCATTGAATCATTAATGAGGGCACTTGAATCACGTGAAAGATAGACTTCTGAACTGGCTCCGGAAACTTGAGGGATCCGAGATATATCCGATTCAATCTCACGCTGAATTTGCTGGAGATTAATCCCTAATTTTTCGAAAATTTGAGAACTAATATCGGTCGGATCCGAAAGTAGGGCAGAGAGTAAATGTTCAACCTCAATTTGTTGATTGTGACGTGTTTCTGCCAAGGATTTGGCGCGCATAACAGCTTCTTGAAGCTTCACAGTAAAACGATTTAGTTCCATAGTTTAAGATCATCCTAGAAATTTTATAGACAAGAAAATATAGGAATCGATAATTTATAAATGTTGACAACTTTAAGTTATCAATATCTTGAATTCCTTCTTAAACTAATTTCAAGGATTTTCGGGAGGATGGATCTATTCATCGCGCCTTATTTTCAATTTCAAGTGAAAATCGAAAAAAACAACAAGACCGTACCTACAAAGTTCGGATAAATTCGGCCACTTCATCCTTATAGGGATGGAATTGTAATGCTAAATTCGCCAATTCTCTGGCTTTTTTTATATTTCCCAAGGATTTTTCAAATCGCGCGTAAGCAAGATTATTGAATGGATTACGAGCATCAATTTTTTGTCCGTTAATGAAAAATTTGCGTGCTTCTTTAGGATTTCCCAAATTTTGCTCGATAATTCCATGACTTCGTTGAACATCCACTAGATATCTATGCATGTCTTGAGGCGTTTGCCTGGTTGATTTTAAAACATAGTTCAATTTTGCTATAGTCTTTTTAGCCGAATTCCACTCCAATCCTACAAAATATGCTTCAATGAGTAATCGATAGTTTTCAAGATCCTTTGGTGCTATTTTAATTGCTCTGAGATATGCAGAGTAACATCGATCCATAAGACTGGCCTTTAGTAGCACATCCCCATAAGTGGTCCAAATTTTCAAATCTTCAGGTAATATCTTAACCCCAAATTCCAGGAATTTAATCCCGTATTCAGGCTGATTGGCTTTTTCCGATGCATATCCCCCAAACCACAAAATTTCCTTGATCCAATTCTTTGGAATCTGGGGGTAATGGCTCAAAAGGGAAATATCTTGTCGTTGTAGGATTTGAAAAGCCAAATCCGCCATTTTCACACATTCTTCATTTCGATTTTTTTGAAATAAATCCTTAACCCAAACACAATGCGCTAATAAATAATCTGGATATTTCTCCAAAATATATCTTAATTCTGACTCATTCACATTCATTTGTCCTACAGGTATATCTAATTTGGACAAAATGTTTATATCTTGCAAAAATTCTTGATCAGGATTCTTTTCTAGCAGATAAATCTGCTGCATCGGCATCAAGGACAAGTGCATCCCCTGAAAGGGTTTTTTCTTTGATCCTTCTTTAAATTTTTGTCCATCGTAGGTTTTCCCTTCAAAATAGAAGAAAATTTGTCTAAATTTCTTTCTAATGGAACCGTAATAGCGAAGACCAAAGCACATCATTGGTGTCTTCTTCCATTTTCCCTTATCGGTTGAGTAATGTACCACCATTTCCCGATAATTTGGTTTAATGCTGATAATAAAATTATATGGCATATCTTGAATTTGCATGTTCATTCTTTGCATAGTGGATCACGTCTTTTTGTGGGATTCTGGAAGATCCAAAATCCTCGAATTATAGTCTTCTTTCCCATTCATAAATCTTTCGCTAGAAAGGATATCAAAAGGATGAAATAACTCTCTAAAAGAATGCAGGTAATAGAAAATGAGAAAATGTAATTTTGGAAAAGTAGGGGGTTTCCCTCCTCCATCCCAAGGAAAATGGAAAGAATGAAGGAGGGCGCGTTTTCACGCGTTGGGGTTTTTGTGGGGGGTTTGTTATGTATTTCTTGGGTTTTGGGTTTTTTGATTGAAATATGAGGTTTCAATTCAAAGGGGGGTTGTATGTTGTTTTGTGATTGTTTGATGAAATAAGGATGATATGTGAAACACGGAAGTTTCACGGGAATGTGTTGAAAATTTCTATAAGATTTCCCAGATTAATGAATCGGGTACTATCCACTTGGATATACGGTAGGATTCGGAACACGAGGGCAAACCAAATTGAATCGGTTTTCCACACACAAAATACTACAATTCATTCAACTATTTAAAGGCGAAGAGAAATTTAAAAAGTTTATTCCCACAAAATCTGAATTGCATCAAAATGTCATTTAAATACAATGAAATTTGGGGCACAATTTGGGAAAATTATGTTGTAGGAAAAAGGTGAAAAGATAAAAAGATAAAAATATGTGATTAAAATAAATCCAAAAAAATACCCTAGAGGTTAATGGATTGGATGTATTCCAAGATTCGCTTACGATTTAGAACGCCCAAAAAGTGGGAAAATTTGGCAGTTCTGGCCTCAATTTCAATCTGTGATTTAAGGAATTTATAGGAATGGGCAGAAAATTGAGTTTCAGATGGAAAATAAACGAATTCACCATCTTTAATGAATAAAGCTGTATACCGGGGTTGGTGATAATTGGTAATGATCAAAATTTCAATATTTTTAATTTTGTGCTTCAGTACGTGTGATGCTTGAGGAAGATGCATACGCACTGGTTTTCCTGTGGGATAACTTTCCAAAGTTATAATGTGACTAATTGACATGTTATTTCACTGCTTGACTAAGAAAATTCAATGTAACGCAACCTTTGAATGATACAGAGCCCAAAAATTAGCAAGAAGATGTTAAAAAATGAACGAAAAAAGAAGAAGAATTTTAAGATTTTATTGAATTATGGTTTTTCCCGACGTGCGGAGAGATTCAATCCAAGATTTCAATGCTTCCGTAAGTTCAGTTAAGGGATTGCCGGAGAGATCTACGAATTCCAATTGGGAAAAATGTATCATACCTTCGGGTAATCGTTCTAATCCACAATTCTTCAAAGATAATCGCTGTAGATGAATTATATGGGAAAAACTGTCAGGTAACTCGCTTATTGGCTTATTTGCCAAGCCTACTTCGATAATCGAGCCATTTTTTACATGAAATCCGAATGACTCAGAAGTAATTTCTTTCACGGATGGAATTCGTTCGTTCAAGAGAGATTCCATTTCCCTTAATACATTGGCTTCCTCCACCTGATGGCAACTATCACCATCACAATAGACCGTACCTGCAGATTTCTCATGAGTGACCCATGTTTTAATCGGTTTCAGGTTGGCAGAGCTCGCCTCAAACTTTTCCTTAGTTATCTCCTCATAGGGCATCTGCTTATAGCCGGAATCAATTAAAGGCAAC
>JABCSI010000305.1 GCA_018238965.1 Promethearchaeota archaeon | reverse complement strand
GAATTGGGGTATGATATTGCATCCAAAAAAATAGTTCTGGGTTGGCAATGGCTCCGTGCCCGATCCTCCGAGGAAATATTGTTTGGGGCGCGTACCACTGGAAGTTCTATGGCAACAATTTTCGCGATTTTGACAGGGATTGGTTTGACAGCGGGTTGGACTGCCCCCGGATTAGTGATAATTTTCATGATCAGCGTGGGAATTTTTGCGGGGGCCGAATTAACAACCCAGATCCGCGCAATGATCCATAAGCGGTCACCTCCCCAAAATGATTCGCAAGAAGAGGGGGATATTTAATAATGGTAATCTCCGCCAATTACGTCCATATCCCGAAAACCCGCCTGAAATTTTCCCGCAAATGCCCCATCTGTGGAGAAATGCTGCGCTTTGGTATCGAGCCCGAGATAATCAAATCGAGGGATTTTTATCCCTTCCCCCATATAATTCTGCACGGGAACCCGATCCACGCCCTTATTGCCTATATCGACGCCGAGTTGAAGGTGCGGGCCATCGAATCCTCGCCCTCCATCGAAATTTTGCGGGAGGGTGCGACCTTTAATTCCCTATTGCAGAAGTGGTCGAATCCCTTTTGAAGGAATATTTATTTACTCTGAGATAGAAAATAATAACTACCAAAATAAAAAAAGATCTAAAAGATGAAAAAGATGAAAAGAAGAAATCTATATATTGTGATTCTTGTGCTTGTGGGTTTGTGCAGTTCCATAGGTACGGTTTTTGCTGAAGATCCATCCCCTTGGATGATAAAATCAGGAACCAAATTGACATATGATGTGGAATTCGTGGTAACCGAACTAGATGTCGATACAAAAGGAGTATTCACGGTATCCATTGAGAAAATCTTTGATAATGGCACGTTGGTTTACAGTATCAAATATGATAAAAGTTTAGAAGAGCTTCAATCCCGACCTACTGATGTTGATAGCTTAAGCACCCTAACGAAAATCCCTGGTTTTTTTTCAGTTAGCATGGTCCTAAATAAAGAAAAATATGAATTATTGGATTATTCTGGAGAGTTTGAGGAAATTCAAACCTACGTGGATGAACGGAATGAGAACGGGACAAATTTTACGATTCTGGGATTCAGCGATGAAAAATCTTACAATATCACTTATGAAGGAACAAATGAGGAAGGGGTAGAAATCTATAGACATGAAGGGAAGGAATATAGTGAAGAAGGAATTCTACAAAAAGATATATTCTATGTAACTCTTGAAGAGGAGGATGGTACACGAGTGCGAAAAATTTCGGTTCAGTTAAGGGGCTTTTCAATCTCTGGATTTCACATTGAATTCTTAAGTATATTTATGGGTTTGAGTGTAATAGCATTAATAATCCATTCCAAACGCCTCGATTAATAATCCATTCCAAACGCTTCGGTTTCCGATTTTTTTAAGAATATTTCAATAATCATTTGAGAGAGAAAAAAAGATGAAAATGCCCACTAAAAAAGAAATTCCTAATTTGGGAATTGAGTTAAGTGAATATTTCAATTATCCCCAGAATAAGTGCCCCAACTGCGGGTGGCAAAATAATACTGTCGCTATGGTGCCCTGTTGCCCTATGTGTCAAAAGGGAGTAATAAAGTGGAAAAACGAATGGATTAGCGTTGACAGATTTTTGGATCCCGATGATATTTGGCTAAAGACGGTTGGTCATATGTTTCTATTGAATACCAATCCAAAATATAGGGATATAATGGAAGAACACAATGGCAGGGTTAAGCGCATTTTTCCTATGGTAGGCCATCCAAGAAACTCTTCAGGCCCATTAAGTCTGGATTCTTCGAATGTACCTTTGGCTATATCATCATTTGGTGCCCCGGGAAAGGCCGCCGATGCTTGGATAGATTATGTTAATGCGACCATCCCAAATATAGAAGAAAAATATTCACTTGAGGCATTTACCGTAATGATGGCCGCCTACAATGCCGTAAACCTTGAAACGGAAAATCTGGAAATGTGGAGAGCTTTACTCTTAACTTCCCTAAATAGTGGATTTTTCGGGGTTTATCTCAGAGTAAGAGAATACGCTTTGGCGCATAAAGAAAGCCCTATAAAAGAAGCTACAGAATTGGTTAAATTTGTTAAAACTATTGAGGCGTCTTTGGATGAAATCCACCCTCTTAAAATAAATTTAATCTCATTTGGTTTAATGTTAGTGGAGAAGCCCACTGTTTTTGGATATTTGGCATTTTTATCAAACTTGCAGGCCCATGGACGCAGAAATAATGTCAGACACATAGATTACTACAGTCAATCTGGCTTTATTGGTGCTCAATTAAGCCATTTATTATTCGGACAGCTCCGGATCGCAAAATCCAAGATAGAAAACTTGGAATTCTATACTACCACGGAGCAAAAAATTGTATCCTTGTCATTGAAAAAACTACAGCAAGGACTTCGCCAGTATCCCACTCCCGAAGGATTCCCGCCCGAAAATCTACATCCTTGGTTTGGAATGATAATATATTTAATTATGATGAATGCTTTTTTGGGTAATTTTGGGCAAATCGGGGAATTATACAAAACATATATGCACTATTATGAACGTCTATCCAGAGTTATCCATAATTCTATCTTATTTGAGAAATGGATAGGGGTAGTAATGGAGCTAGTATTGAGGGCGAAGACCGATTCCGATTATTTATCTTGGTTCACTCTGAATTTCACCGTTAAAAAAGTTCAGAAACCCCATAAGAAAAATTAGAAAAAAGCACAAAATAAGGATTGGAATGAAAAAAAAATGAAAACAAAAAGCAAAATTGCAAAAATATCCAAAATGAAAAAATGGCACTATCTATTGGCTGGAATATTCTTGTTGATGTTTATTTTCCCTGCTATAGTGTCAGCACAAGCAGAACCTAAATTGGGTGTAGAACACGGCGATTTTTTTGATTACCGTTTATCGGACTCCCGTTTCTCGGGCAATTCCGAAGTAAGAGTTATGATCTTGAATGTGGAGGAATTGAGTTATTCCTCAGAGGTCAAATATCGTATAGCCGGAACCGATTACAGTGGAGCCCAAGGCAGTGCCACATATACCGACAGTGTTGGGGCAACCAGTGATTATGATGATAGAATTGTTATAGTAAGAATTGCCACGGAGCTCCTAAGCAGAAAAGGAGGATTTTTCATACCCTTGGCCGAGGCCCCCGGTGCTCTAAGGGTGTTATCCGTTGAGGACGATGTTGATATTACCATGAATTATAACAGCGACGGTGTGCTGACATCCTCTACGATGAAACACGACGGAAGCACAATAAAATATACCCTCACCGACAAGGGCCATCGGGACGGAACGCCCTTTAGTTGGTTTTTGCAAGATTATTGGTATGTATTCGCCGGAGCAGGATTGGTGATGGTAATTTCTGTGAGTATCAAGGTGATTCGTGGTCAAAAAAATAAAATCAAAATAAGTTCTGCCCACGACTACAACTATTGGATCCCCTTCTTGGAGGAGGAGATAGAACGGATAAGTGGCCGATTTCAAAATAATGAAGCAATAGTATCTCACTTGGCCGATTTTATTTATGCTAAGGACCAAAGGGCAAATGGGGTTATGTCTCGAATCCAAGCCAGAAAATATGCGACAGTATTCTTGCAATCCCAAACCATTGGGAGCTGAAAATTCTCAAAAAAGCCAGCCTCTCTAGCTTTTGATATCGAGGGATAAATATCAAGGAAAAGAAGAAAATGGATTTCCCATTCTCTTTCATTCTAATTATTACTGGGATATTGCCGTCGAGCGCCCCTATGCACCTGCCTTTAACCAGCAAATCCAAAAGGCTATTGATTCCAAAAAACTGAGATGGGATTATCGGTTCGATGGGAATACTGGAGAATTTTATTCAGAAGATAATTCAAGAACCATCCAGGGAGAAACTGATGCGAAAAAATGGAAAAAATACTTTCTTGAAAATTTTTGATTCTTGCCCTTCAATAATTTCTGGAAGGGATCCCGTCTCACTATTTCAGCCCCAGATAACCGTACTACTCTATAGTGATCTTCTTTAATTTCGAAATCTCTTTCTTCAAATCTTCAATAGCACTCTGTTGTGCCACCAAAATGGACATAAACACAACTTCCGATAGGATCGGCCGGGTAGATAGGGAACCTGCATCGGAGCGTGCGCGGGCAAAATTCATCATTTGGTCGAATATTGCCCGTTCTTTTGGCCTTAGACCTCGGCGATAATAATTCACAGAATAACATAAAAAAGAATAACTAATTTTCTTCTATTTCGTGTTTGAAATAGCGGGGCATTTATATTGAGTATCTTCCAAAAGAATCAATTTCTTGCCCTGTAGTTCCTCAATTGTAGCCGTAAAATCCGATTCCTCCATACTCGATTTTTCCTTAAAGCTTTGCAGGGTTAATAATGGTTGTTGGGTAAAAATTTTCAGTAATTTTTTACCATTTTGGGAGATTTTGATATCCTTGAAGACATAGAGATAGAAATCCGGCAGATCCTCATAGACAATCTCATCGAGGAGGACTTGATTTGTGCGCAGCCGGGCGACAATTTCAAAACAATCCGATTTCTTAATGTCGGGATAGTTCCGTTCCAATAAAAAGTCAAAAATTGTATCAAAGGTGATTATCCCTCCTGAAATATTGCCATAATTTTCCAGCAATGCCATAACCTCATCGATCATTTGGTCAATTTCATCGTAATCCCCACCGATGGCGTCATCGTCGTCGTCCAAGTCGGAAAAAAAGTCGTTTAATCCCTCTTTAGATTCAAGATCCTTCTTTTTATTATCTTCATTTTCTGCCATATGATTTTCCCTCAATGTTTTGTATACTTACACAAGCATTTTCGCA
>JABCSI010000304.1 GCA_018238965.1 Promethearchaeota archaeon | reverse complement strand
CTCCAATCCATCCATCAATGCAAGTAATTGAGCAACAACCCGTCGTTCGACTTCACCCGTGACATTTTCACGTTTTGGCGCGATTGCATCGATTTCATCAATAAAAATAATACTCGGGGCTTTTTCTTCTGCTTCCTTGAATAAACCACGCAATTTTTTCTCCGATTCACCGTAAAATTTACTCATGACTTCGGGACCATTAATTGATATAAAATGGGCTTGGCTTTCGTTAGCCACCGCTTTTGCAAGCAGGGTTTTCCCACATCCCGGAGGTCCCCGAAGAAGCACACCTTTAGGAGGATCAATTCCCAAACGATTGAACAATTCAGGGTGTTTCAGGGGTAATTCAACCATTTCCCGAACTTGTTGGATTTCGCCATCAAGCCCCCCAATATCCTCATATGTTATGTAAGGAATACCAGGGGCAATTTCATCAGCCGTGGTCTCGTTAATAGATAATGTTGTTGAGGATTTTACCAAACATATTCCTGCAGGTTTAATTGAAATTATTCGAAAGACGATTTCTTTCGTCATGCCTATGTTAATATAGATGAGATCTCCTTTGGCAATGGGAAAATTCAGTAGTTTGCGTTTTACAAAACTCTCAAACCGGGTATTTGGTTTAATTTTCAAGGAAATAGGAGCCAACACTACAGATTTTCCTACTGTCTCATCTACTTTAGAGACAAGGACAAAATCATCAATACCGACATTGGCATTATTCCGCACTCGACTATCGATACGCACAATCTCTAAACCTTGATCTTGGGGATAGGCGGGCCATGCAATGGCAGCTGTGATGCGGTCGTCCCCACGAATTTGGATGATATCCCCCGTGTTGACATTTAAATCCTTCATTGTACGAGAATCTAAGCGAATGATTGATCTCCCTATATCCCGCTTGCGTGCCTCTTGAACTTTGAGCTTTAATTCATTATTGTCCATGGAATTTCCATTTGCTCCGCCGTTTAAACTCATTTTTTTCTCTCAATCCTAAAAATCATCGAAATCCTTAATAATTTACCATTAAATTCTAGAAGAAATCGCCCAGTGTTTTTTGACGCGCGGTTCCCTTTTTCTTCAAGCGTTTCAATCCAGATTCAATCCTATCTTTGCTGAAATTATGAGTTTCGATTAAAATTTCTCGAATTCTCTCGCTATTGGGTGCTTTCCAGCGAATTTTGGGATAATCCAAGGTTACATTTGGCTTCAGAAAAATATTCTGGACCGAATGAAGAGTTTCTATATCAATTATATCCGCAATCCTGGTTTTCCGAACCTCAATACCCTCATTTATTATAGTCTCCAGCGTTTGGTGTTCACGGATTAATTTAAGGGCAGTTTTTGAACCCACACCCTTGATTCCCTCAAAAAAATCAACACCCACAAGGATTGCCACATCAACCAACTGATCCCGTGAGAGATTAAGCTCCTCTAATACTTTTTCGAGAGTTAACCATTCGATATCAACTTTAACCACAGTGCCCCTTACTCTACGTGTTCTACTTTGGGAGAGATTTCTAACAATTTTCTTAGCCCCAAATAATAAAGAATCATAATCCTGGGATCCCACCGCCCATGCATGTTTTTGTTCAACAAGACAGGCAGCTTGCGCTTCACCGTCCTCCGGAGCATCAATCGTGGGAATACCCATTGCGTGAAGGAATTCTTTACTTTCTTGAATCATATCGCCTGTAAGTTTTGAAGTAGCCTGGGCATGTTTGCTGGCTTCCTCCATTTCACCTAAATCCCGAGCCTCTTCGTATTTTTTGGTTTCATCTTTACGAATCTTTCGTCTACGTTGAATCTCCGCCATTTTCAAAGAATTGGGGGGTCCATCGAATACAAAAATCGGACGAATATCATGTTCAATTAAATTTAATGTACGGTAGAACAATCCCGATAAGTGAGAGGTCACATTCCCTTGATAATCAGTTAGAGGTGCACCGTCGTTTCCCCGAATGATGGATAAAAATTGATAAATGGTGTTGAAGGCATCAATCGCTATCGATTTCCCCACCAAATCCTTAAACGTTATTATTTTTTTTGAATCTCTAATCAGCGGATTGATATCTACACCCATATGGTTTCACTTTTCCAGTTTGAATTGTTTAAAATTTAATCAGTTTTATTCTTAAATCTTACTAATCTTACTAATCTTTCTAGGCTTCACAACAGCTAGCGTTTCCTCTTCTTCTTTCTTTTCAAAATTCCACCACAGAAATCGCATTCCTTTCCCAATTTATTGGAAGAAAATTTGCGGAAGCATTGCGGACAATAAACTTGCCACACTATTTTTGTCTTAATGCCCTCCTTTTGAAGAGATTTTGTTTCTATTTCCAGAAAAGCAGCAGTGTTTTGAACGGAATAATCGTCCGAATACAGAATAATGCGGTCATTGGGATATAGGTTTTTCAATTCATAGGCTAAACCGAGAATTGATAAATCGGGATTGGACAATGCACCCCGATCCCCACTTTTTGTTGCGGTTTTTTTGATTACTGTTAAAGATTGGGCACTGGGACTCTGCACCATCAATTGATCCTGGGCCAGGGCTACGGTAATGATGCGAGACGATTGAAAATTATTTTCAGCTTCCGTTAGAATTTCAGGGGTAGTGTAAAATTGGACTATTTTCTTCTTCCGGAATTCATCAGAATCTTCTTTTTCAATCTCATCATGCACAAGATTGAAGTTGAAACCCGAAACCAACGTTGTATTATCGATTACAATATGCTCCATTTATCCATCGGCACCTGAAACACCTTCGTTATCTGATCGTAAAATTCCCATGAAGGAAATTAATTTTCGAGACTATCATCGGCCAGTTTTCGTGAAAAGAGAATTTTATTTCGGACTTTTTCAAAATATCCCCCAACCCGACCCTTGAATCGGATAAAATGAATATCGGAATTAGACCGACGTATAGTGATTTTAACTTGGGGGCTGACCTTATACTCACTTTGCCCGTCAATAATAACTAAACCGTTTAAACGCGGTCTTTGTAATTTGATGGCAATTACTGCAAACGTGGGAACGATCAACGGTCGAAAAACTCCAGTCCCCGCAAACGGGTTCAGGGGAACAATCTCAAAGCCATTCAATCGAGGATCTAGTAAACATCCTCCTGCAGAAAGAGCATATGCTGTCGATCCTGTGTGTGTTGAGATGATTAATCCATCCAAATAACTGGATGTGAAATTATTCCCATCAACGGAAATATTCGCATAGAGAACCTTGGATGGTTTGGAGGATATAATTAGCACTTCATTAAGCGCAACGGGTAAAGTATGGTTCCCAATTGTTGTAACTAACCGTGCAGCGCACTCCACTTCATACTCGCCCGATAAAATTCGCTCGAGATCTCGGGATAATAATTTGGGATCGGCTTCGGATTCATCCAGAAATCCCACGGACCCAAGATTAACACCCAATATCGGCGGAGGGTTTTTCTTAGGTAAATTTTGACACACTCTTAAAACCGTACCATCTCCACCTACAGAAATTACGAATTTTGTATTTTCAGTAGTCATTGATCCCAGATTTTTTGCAAAATGTCGAATGAATTTTGAGGATATCCGCGTTTCATAAGCAATACGTTCTTTCTTATCCAACAGAAAATCACTGATCATTTTGACAACTTTTAATGCTTCGGGGGAATCTAACCTACAAGCGATTCCCACAGCACGTTGATCCCCAGCCTCTTTAGATTTTATAAGTGGAATGTCACCCAATGCAAACACCCAATAAATAAATTTGTAGAAAAAAAATCATAATTTAGAAATCAAATATCATATCAATATCAAAATTCAAATTATTATTTATTTTGGTATTTATTTTGGCATGATGATTCGGGTACAGAAGGATCTTCCGACAACGGTCCAAAATTCTATGACCAATTCACCCCAAATGTCGTGATCTCCCATTATTTCACTTAATTTCCTGGATTCACTGTCTTCTTCATCAAGGGGGAAACCAATATCAAGAGTTTCATAGGTCTCTAAATCCATAACTTGGATGAGCCTGTCGTCTTCATGAATTTCAATCAACTGCCCTTGGCGTTTAATAATTTCGGGGATATCCACGTTTGTGTCCGCCGTCATGGTCAGACTCTTTTTCTTTCCAGTGAATAATCCTACGCAGCCAATTCGGCTTTTTGCGTGACCGTGTTTTCCGCTTTTACTATGATCGTTGGATAAACACATATACGGCTCATTGTCGTCGGTGTTAATGAAGTAGTTACCTTTCTTTAAATTGCCAGCAGATTTTCTTGCCATGTTTTTTTTCGCACCTTATATTAAGATGTATTGGGAAGATGTCAATTTTGCTTCTTCTCAAAACCTATATGGATAGTTAATATCCTTCGTTTTTTGAATTTTTGGTATTTTTCTCTTTTGAGAAATTCATCGAGTTTCTTCCGCCGTATAATATCGCAAACCGAAGGTTATAGAAGTGAAAAGAAAAAAACATTACTGTTATAACGTCTTAGAATATATCTTAGATATATGAAATTGAACTACGCGATTTGAATAATCATTAAGAAAATACAAATGGAGTAATGTATTTTGCCCAATCATACAAATGATAAATTAAAACATGCACAAAAATTGAAGGACCAATGTAAGGATAAAGAAGCGCTCGAGATACTAAGTACTATCAAGAATATGAATGAACTTACTGTAGATGAACAAATCACCTATTTACTCCTTCAGAGTTTTCTTTTTTGTAGAATTGGTCAAACTAAAAAAGCATTAGATACAGCAGACTTGGTTTTTCAAAAAAGTATAAAAACAGGTAATGATCTTGTAATGCTCGATGCTTCTCTTGCCAAAGGAATGTGTTTATTATATCTTAT